>NZ_SOKV02000023.1:0-60439 GCF_004407025.1 Paracoccus sp. DMF | reverse complement strand
GGTGCCTGAATCATGCCGAAGGTGGAAAATCAACGGGTCCTGACCCTAGCAATGAGCTTGGACATGCGGGTGGGTTGTTGCAAACCTCCGCTGGAGATCCGCGCTAAAGCGATTCGCGATGCTCGGGTTACGAAAACGGCATCCGAATCATTCCGGCCGTCAACCTTGAGGCGCTTGCCCTCGGGCAGCCAGCCTGCGCTCGATAGCTTCCCAAATCAGCGCGGCGGCATTGATGCCGTCGAACCGCTCCAGTTCCTGGATGCCAGTGGGCGAGGTCACGTTGATTTCGGTCAGCCAGCCGTCGATGACGTCGATGCCCGTGAAGAGTAGCCCCTTTTCGCGCAGGACCGGGCCGATGACCGCGCAGATCTCGTGTTCGCGTGCGGTCAGGCCGATCTTCTCCGGACTGCCGCCGACATGCATGTTCGAGCGGACCTCGCCGGCGGCAGGCACCCGGTTGATGGCACCGACCGGATCGCCGTCGACAAGGATGATGCGCTTGTCGCCCTTGACCACGGCGGGCAGATACTTCTGCGCGATGATCGGCTCGCGGCTGCTGGCAAGAAAGGTCTCGACCAGAGAGGAGAGGTTTGGATCGTCCGGCCGCATGTGGAAGATGCCGACCCCGCCATTGCCGTAAAGCGGCTTCAGGATGAAATCGCCATGCCGCCGCCGGAAATCGCGGATCTGCCCCAGGTCGCGGGTGATCAAGGTCGGCGGCGTCAGTTCGGGGAAATCCAGGACCAGCAGCTTCTCGGGGCTGTTGCGGACCCAGAACGGGTCGTTCACCACGAAGGTGTCCGGATGCACGCGGTCCAGCAGATGGGTCGTGGTGATGTAGCCCATGTCGAAAGGCGGATCCTGACGCAGCCAGACGACGTCGAAATCGCCCAGATCGACATCCGCCCAGTCACCGAAATCGACGTGATTGCCCTGTTCGCGGCGCAGGGTGACCGGCCTGCCCCGGGCGACGATGCGACCTTCGACATAGCTCAGCCGGTCGGCGGTATACTGGAACAGCCGATGGCCGCGCGCCTCGGCCTCGAGCCCCAGCCGGAAGGTGCTATCCCCATCGATCGAGACCTGCTCGATCGGGTCCATCTGCAGGGCCACGTAAAGACTCATGCGATCATCTCCCGCCTGTTCCAGCGGAGTTCTGACCCGGCTATCCGGCCATTGCAAGCGTGCCGTCAGTTGCCGCCGAAGGCATTCTCGCGAATCTCCACCCGTCCGAACTGGTCGACCAGCGCGGCGTCGAATCGCATCGGGGTCAGCAGCCCGGTCGACAGGCGGCCGCAGAATTCCATCGCGGCGTTGCAGATGCGCATGATCTGCCGGCGCCCGATCCGCTCGGCCGCCCAATGGTGAAAGCTCGCCTTCTTGACCTCGACAAAGACATATTCGCCGTCCTTGCACAGGATCAGGTCGATCTCGCCGCCCTGGCCGCGCCAGCGTTCGGCGATGAGATCATAGCCGCGCATGCCGTATTCCCGCGCGACCGACCCCTCGGCCATCCGGCCACCCGAACAGGCCACGGTGCCGCGCCAGGCCCGGGCATCTAGGGCCACCGCCGGCGTGAAATACCTTTCATGCTTCATTCCCGTTCCTTCCTCATCTGGACGGCCAGCGCATAGACATCGCGGCGCGGCAGGCCGAATCTCGTGGCGATCTCGGTCGCGGCGGCCTTGACCGGCATGTCTTCGGGCAGGTCGGCCAGCGCATCGCGCAGATTAGCTTCGCTGGGCGCGAGAGGCTGCGGATGGCCGAACAGCACGACGATTTCGCCGCGCAAGCCTTCCTCCGGTATCCGTTCCGCCAGTTCCGCCGCCGTCCCGCGCATCACTTCTTCGAATTTCTTGGTCAGTTCCCTGCAGATCACCGTAGCCCGATTCGCCTCAGCATCGCAGACATTCTCCAACAATTGCTTAACGCGCCTGGGGCTTTCGAAGACGATGACCGTGGCCTCGACCGCGCGCCAGCTTTCGATCCATTTGCGCCTTGCCCCGGCCGCCGCCGGCGGAAAGCCGACGAAAAGGAACCGGTCGCTGGGCAGGCCCGAGACCGAAAGCGCCGCCAGCGCCGCCGAGGGGCCGGGCAGCGCCCGCACCGCATGGCCGGCCTCGGCCGCATCGCGTGCCAGCCGGTAGCCCGGGTCGGCGACCAGCGGCGTGCCCGCGTCCGAGGCATAGGCCACCGACTTCCCCTGCTCCAGCGCCGCCAGCACCGCGGGCCGCGCCCGGTCGGCGTTATGGTCGTGATAGGTGATCAGCCGCCGGCCGCGCAGCGCGATGCCGTGGATATCCATCAGGTGGCGCAGGTTGCGGGTGTCCTCGGCCGCCAGCACCTCGGCGGTGTTCAGCACGTCGAGCGCCCGCAGCGTGATGTCGCGCGCCGCGCCGATCGGCGTCGCCACCAGATAGAGCCCGGGCTCGGGCGCGCTGGCCGAAATCGAGAGCGAGACCGCCCGCGCGCCCGTCCCGGTTGTGCTGGCGCCATTCTCCATCGCGGATCCTTTCTGTCTGCCCGACAAACGGGCCGCCCGCATGGGGCAAGTTGCCTTGTCCGGAATATGCCAATAACCTGCCCCCATCAAACCCCCAGCCTCGATCCAACAGGGAATCACGCCATGACCGTCCTGAAAACGATCCGCGGCGCCTTCGATCTGCGCCGCCCGGCCGCGCGTATCGCAGCCGTGCTTGCCGCCATGACGCTTGCCGCCTGCGAGCCGGTCGGGACGGGGGCCTCGGGTCCGCAGACCGGCCAGGCCATCGACCCGTCGCAGCCGGTGCCGGTGGCGCTGCTGGTGCCGGGCGGCAATGCCGACCTGGACTGGCTGGCGCGCTCGCTGACGAATTCCGCCAGGATGGCCGCGGCCGATGCGCGCGGCGCCACCATCGACCTGCGCGTCTACAATGCCGGCTCCGAGCCGGGTTCTGCCGTCGCTTCGGCCAACCAGGCGGTCAGCGAAGGCGCCAAGATCATCCTGGGCCCCCTGTTCGCCGACAGCGCCAATGCGGTCGGCAATGCCATGGCGCCCCGGGGCGTCAACGTGCTGTCCTTCTCGAACAACACCGACATCGCCGGCGGCAATGTCTTCGTGCTGGGCAATACCTTCGACAACGTCGCCGACCGGCTGGTGAAATACGGCGTCCGGAACGGCAAGCGCCGCATCCTGATGGTGGCCGAGGACGACGCGGCGGGCCAGGTCGGCGCCCGCGCCATCGAGCGCGCCATCCAGCGCAATGGCGCGAGCCTGGCCGGCAGCGCGGTGCATCCGGTGTCGAAACAGGGCATCGACGGCATCATCCCGAATGTCACCGCGGCGGCGCTGTCGGGCAATGTCGACGCGGTCTTCCTGACCGCCAACCAGGGCGCGGTGCTGCCCTATCTGACCGACAGGCTGGCCGATGCCGGCGTCACCTCGGCCTCGGTGCAGATGATGGGGCTGACGCGCTGGGACCAGCCCTCGGCCCGGTTGCAGCTGCGCGGGGTGCAGGGCGGCTGGTTCGCCATCCCCGACACGACGATGAAGGCGCAGTTCGACCAGCGCTATCGCGCCGCCCATGGCGAGACGCCGCACGAGCTGGGCTCGCTGGGCTATGACGGGGTCGCGGCCATCGCCGCCCTGGTCCGCGCCGGCAAGCGCAATGCGCTGACCACCGCCGGGCTGACCCAGAACTCGGGCTTCGCCGGGATCCAGGGCGCCTTCCGACTGCGCCGCGACGGCACCAACGAACGCGCGCTGGCCGTGGCCACCGTGCGCGGCAACCAGCTGGTGGTGCTGGACCCAGCCCCGCGCAGCTTCGGCGGCTTCGGGTTCTGATCTTGAGCGCAAGGCCGACCGAGACCCTGCCGCAAAGCGCCCCGGCCCTGCCCGGGGCGCATTCGCTGTTCGCGCCCGAGACCTTCCTTCCGGCGCTGACCGCCGCCCTGCAAGGCGCGGGCGACCCGCGCGAGATCCGCGCCCGCGCCGTCGCCCTGCTGACCCAGGCCCGCACCGCCGCCATGGCCGACATCGCCGCGGGCTTCATGTCGCACCCGCGCGCCGCGCGCGAGACGGTGCGCGCCATCGCCAGCCTGACCGATGCGACCGTCATCGCCATCCACCACGTCGCCACCACCATCCTGCACCCGCTGGCGGATCCGACCGATGCCGAGCGGCTGTCGGTGCTGGCCATCGGCGGCTACGGCCGCGCCGAGATGGCGCCGCAATCCGACGTCGACCTGCTGTTCCTGACCCCCTGGAAGATCTCGGGCTGGGTCGAGAGCGTGGTCGAATCCATGCTCTACATGCTGTGGGATCTGAAATTGAAGGTCGGGCAATCCACCCGCTCGGTCGACGATTGCATCCGGCTTGGCGCCGGCGACATGACGATCCGCACCAGCCTTCTGGAGCACCGGCTGATCTGCGGCCATGCCGCCACCGCCGAGACGCTGCGCGACCGGCTGTGGAGCGAGCTCTTCGACAAGAGCGTGCCGCAATTCATCGAGGCCAAGCTCGCCGAGCGCGCCGAGCGCCACCGCCGCCAGGGCGGCCAGCGCTATGTGCTGGAGCCGAACGTCAAGGAGGGCAAGGGCGGGTTGCGCGACCTGCAGACCCTCTACTGGATCGCGAAATACATCCACCGCGTCGACCGCGCCGTCGAGCTGGTCGACCTCGGCTTCTTCACCAAGGAAGAGCACCTGACCTTCTGGCAGGCCGAGGATTTCCTGTGGGCGGTGCGCTGCCACCTGCACCTGATCGCCGGCCGGCCGCAGGACCAGCTGACCTTCGACATGCAGGTCGAGGTGGCGACGCGCATGGGCTATCGCGACCTCGGCGGCCGGCGCGCGGTCGAAATCTTCATGCAGGACTATTTCCTGCACGCGACCAAGGTGGGCGAGCTGACGCGCGTCTTCCTGGTCGCGCTCGAGGCGCGCCACCTCTACCGCGCGCCGATCATGAACCTGCTGTTCCAGCGCCGGCGCCGCATCCGGCCCGGGTTCCGGCTGGACCGCGGCCGGCTGAACTTCGTCGATGAAAAGCAGTTCCTGTCCGATCCGCTGAACATCCTGCGCCTGTTCGAGGAGGCCCTGCGCACCGGCATCCTGATCCACCCCGACGCCATGCGCGCGGTGGCGGCGAACCTCGATCTGATCGACGACCGCATGCGTTCCGACCCCGAGGCGGTGCGGATCTTCCTGGACCTGCTGCTGAAGCACGGCAACCCGGAACGCTCGCTGCGGCGGATGAACGAGCTTGGCGTTCTGGCCGCCTTCATCCCGGAATTCGCCCCGGTCGTGGCGATGATGCAGTTCAACGTCTATCACCATTACACGGTCGACGAGCACCTGATCCAATGCGTCGCGGCCTTGGCCGCCATCGAGCGCGGCGACGATGTCGAGGATCTGCCCATGGTCAGCAAGATCATGAAGGGCAAGGTCAACCGCCGGGTGATCTACCTGGCCGTGCTGCTGCACGACATCGGCAAGGGCCGGAGCGAGGATCACTCGATCCTGGGCGCGCGGCTGGCGCGGCGGATCTGCACCCGCTTCGGCCTGCCGGTGGATGAGATCGAGACCATCGAATGGCTGATCCGCAACCACCTGCTGATGTCGGACGTGGCGCAAAAGCGCGACATCGCCGATCCGCGCACGCTGCGCGACTTCGCCAAGGCGGTGAAGACGGTCAAGCGGCTGGACATGCTGCTGGTGCTGACGGTCTGCGACATTCGCGGCGTCGGGCGCGGCACCTGGAACAACTGGAAGGCCATGCTGCTGCGCAAGCTGCACCGCGAGACGGCGCTGGCGCTGCAGAACGGCCTCGAGGAGCTGAACCGCGACAAGCGCACCGGCGAGGCGAAACGATCGCTGCGCCACCTGCTGGCCGCGAAGTCCTGGGAGCCGAAGGCGATCAAGGCCGAGCTGGCGCGCCATTACGACGCCTATTGGCCCGGCCTGCCGACCGAGACGCAATCGGTCTTTGCCCATCTGCTGGCGGGCGTCGGCGATGACGAGATCCGCATCGACCTGCACCCCGACACCGACCGCGACGCGACCCGCGCGGCCTTCGTGCTGGCCGACCATCCCGGCATCTTTTCCCGCATGGCGGGGGCCCTGGCGCTGGTCGGCGCCAATATCGTCGATGCGCGCACCTATACCACCAAGGACGGATTCGCGACCGCGGTCTTCTGGCTGCAGGACGCCGACGGCCATCCCTATGCCGCCGACCGCCTGCCGCGCCTGCGCAAGATGATCGAGCGCACGCTGAAGGGCGAGATCGTCGCGCGCGAGGCGCTGGCCGGCCGCGACAAGCCGAAAAAGCGCGAGGCGGCCTTCCGCTTCCCGACCCATATCACCTTCGACAACGAGGCCTCGGACGTCTACACGGTGATCGAGGTCGACACCCGCGACCGCCCCGGCCTGCTTTACGACCTGACCCGGACCCTGGCCGAGAACCACATCCAGATCGCCAGCGCGGTCATCGCCACCTTCGGCGCCCAGGTCGTCGACACCTTCTATGTCAAGGACATGTTCGGGCTGAAGCTGCACCAGCAGGGTCGCCGCGACACGCTGGAAAAGAAGCTGCGCCAGGCCCTCAAGGACGGGACCGAGCGCGCGGAAAAGGCCGAGCGCCCGCTTGGCGGGACGTTCTGAAGGGACAGCGATGCAACCGATAAGACTGATCCGGGGCTTCCTCTCGGTGGGGGCGTGGACGCTGGCCAGCCGCGTCGTGGGCTTTGTCCGCGACGTAATGATGGCGGCCTATCTGGGCGCCGGTCCGGTGGCCGAGGCCTATAACGTCGCCTTCCGCCTGCCCAACATGTTCCGCCGCTTCTTCGGCGAGGGCGCCTTCAACACCGCCTTCGTGCCGATGTTCGCCAAGCGCCTGGAGGGGGAAGAGGACGCCCGCGCCTTCGCCGAAGAGGCGTTCTCGGGCCTGTTCACCGTGGTGCTGGTCGTCTCGGTCATCGCGCATTTCGCCATGCCCTGGCTGGTCTTTGCCATGGCGGCCGGGTTCTACGGCGACCCGCGCTTCGACCTTGCGGTGATGTATGGCCGGATCTGCTTTCCCTATATCCTGTTCATCTCGCTGACGGCGCTGCTTTCGGGGTTGCTGAACGCGGGCGGGCGCTTCGTCGCGGCGGCGGCGGCGCCGGTGCTGATGAACTTCATCCTGATCGCCGCCATGCTGCTGGCGCATCGCTATGGCTGGGACATGGGCGGAGCGATGGCCTGGTCCACGCCGGTTTCGGGCATCGCGCAATTCCTGACCGTCTGGTGGGCGGCCAAGCGCATGGGCTTTCCGCTGCGGCTGCGCCTGCCGCGGCTTTCGCCCGACATGAAGCGGCTGATCGCCGTGGCGGGGCCTGCGGTGCTGGCCGGCGGCGTGGTGCAGATCAACCTGATGGTCGGCCAGCAGGTCGGCTCGTTCTTCGATGGTGCGGTGGCCTGGCTGACCTATGCCGACCGGCTGTATCAGCTGCCGCTGGGCGTGGTGGGCATCGCCATCGGCATCGTGCTGCTGCCCGACATCTCGCGCCGGCTGAAGGCGGGCGACACCGGCGGCGGCCGGCACGCCTATAACCGCGCCGCCGAATTCGCGCTGTTTTTGACCGTGCCGGCGGCGGTGGCGCTGGTGGTGGCGGCCGGGCCGCTGATCGCGGTCCTGTTCGGGCGGGGCAAGTTCCTGGCCTCGGACGTCGGCCCGACGGCGCAGGCGCTGGCGATCTATGGCCTGGGCCTGCCGGCCTTCGTTCTGCAAAAGGTGCTGCAGCCGCTGTATTTCGCGCGCGAGGACACGAAGAAGCCGTTCCGCTTTGCCGTCTGGTCGATGGTGGTGAACGCGGTGCTGGCCTTGGGCCTCGCGCCGCTGATCGGCTTTTCGGCCGCCGCCTGGGGCACGACCGTCGCCGGCTGGACCATGGCGGCGCAGCTCTGGCACGGCACCCGCGCCTTTGGCGAGGCGGCCGAGCTCGACGATCGGTTGCGCCACCGCCTGCCGCGCATCGCGCTGGCCTCGGCGGTGATGGGCGTGGTGCTGTGGGGGCTGATGGCGGCGCTGGACCAGGCGCTGGTCACGCCTGGCACCCGCTACCTGGCGCTGGCCGCACTGGTCCTTGGCGGCATGGCGGCCTATGGGCTTGCAGCGGTGGCCTGCGGCGCCGTGCGCCTGTCGGACCTGCGCGCCGGCTTCCGGCGTCAGCGCTGACGGATCTGGCGGACCACCCGGGCGATTCCGCCGGGCACCAGCACGAAGGACAGGATGAAGCCGGCGGCAAAGCCCGCCACCTCGGCGATCCAGGTCAGGCTGCCGTCCTGGAACAGGATGCCGAACACCAGCTGGAAGGCCAGCAGCATGCCGATCAGCGTGAAGGCGCGCAGCCGGTTGGCGTTTTCCTGGCCGAGCCGGGTCCACAGCAGGAAAGTGAAGGCGCCGACGAAGCCATAGACCGCCGGATAGCCGCCGATCAGCGGCTGGAACCGGAACTGCGGCAGAAGGCCCGCGCAAAGCGTATAGACCAGCGCCCCGCCGATGGCCGAGCCGAAGAACAGCGCGATCACCGCCCAGGGCCGGAACTGATGCGCGATCAGGTTGCCCAGGGCCAGCGTGAAGACGATGACGAACAGCGCATGCGTCAGCGACAGATGGACGAAGGGATAGGTCAGCACGCGCCAGCTCTGGTCCAGCAGGAAGACCTTCATCTGCCACAGCCGCAGCACGAAATCGGGGATATAGGCGGTGCGCTCGACCGCGATCTGGCGCATGGCCATGCCGCCGCCCTGGCCGCCGCCCAGAAAGCCCAGCTGGCCCAGCCCGAACACCGCCTCGCAGGCGATCATCGGCAGGGCGATCATCCAGACCACGGCGGGCACGGGGTTCAGCGGCGATTCATCGTAACCGGGGCGCATCTTGCTTCCTTCCATTGCGGGCAGTTGCGCCCGAACCGGCCAAGGGGTAAGCCAGCCCCCGGGATTTTCCAAGCAGGTAGTGCCATGACCACGAGCTTCACCAAGCGCATCTTCTCCGGCATCCAGCCCTCGGGCGGGCTGACGCTGGGGAACTATCTCGGCGCGCTGAAACGCTTTGCGGACTATCAGGGCAAGGGGGCCGAGACGATCTATTGCGTCGTGGACCTGCACGCGATCACCGTCTGGCAAGACCCCGAGAAACTGCGCCACAACACCCGCGAGGTCGCCGCGGCCTTCCTGGCCTCGGGCGTGGACCCCGAGGTTTCGATCCTGTTCAACCAGAGCCAAGTGCCGCAGCATGCCGAATTGGCCTGGCTTTTCAATACGGTGGCGCGCGTTGGCTGGATGTACCGGATGACCCAGTTCAAGGACAAGGCCGGCAAGAACAGCGAGAACTCCAGCCTCGGCCTGCTGGCCTATCCCTCGCTGATGGCCGCTGACATCCTGGCCTATCACGCCACCGCCGTGCCGGTGGGCGAGGACCAGAAGCAGCACCTGGAGCTGACCCGCGACATCGCCGCGAAGTTCAACCACGATTACGGCCAGGAATTCTTCCCGATCACCGAGCCGCTGATCGAGGGCACCGCGACCCGGGTCATGTCCCTGCGCGACGGGTCGAAGAAAATGTCGAAATCCGATCCCTCGGACGCGACGCGCATCAACCTGACCGACGATGCCGACGCCATCGCACAGAAGATCCGCAAGGCCCGCACCGATGCCGACCCGCTGCCCGGCACGATGGAGGGCCTCAAGGACCGGCCCGAGGCGAAGAACCTCGTCAATATCTACGCCGCGCTTTCGGGCGAGACCGGCGACCAGGTGCTGGCGCGCTTCGAGGGCCAGGGTTTCGGCGCCTTCAAGCCGGCGCTGGCCGAGGTGGCGGTCGAGGCGCTGGCGCCGATCACCCGGCGCATGACCGATTTCATGGCCGATCCGGCCGAGATCGACCGCATCCTGGGTCGCGGCGCCGGCCAGGCCCAGGCCATCGCCGAGCCCATCGTCGAGCGCACCAAGGAGATCATGGGCATGATCCGCTCACGCTGAGCGGGTGCCCAATGTTTCAATGACTTCCGCGCAGGATCGGCTATGATTCCCCGATCCTGCCGGCAAGCCGGGCCCTCTCCAGACGGGAAAGACCATGCCTGACCAGCTTTCGCGCGCGCTCGGCGAACGCCCCTGGCTTCTGGCCGACGGCGCCACCGGGACCAATCTCTACAACATGGGGCTGGCGCCGGGACAGGCGCCGGACCTGTGGTGCGAGTCCCAGCCCGACAAGGTGCGCGAGCTGCACCGCCGGATGATCGCCTCGGGCGCCGACATCATCCTGACCAACAGCTTCGGCGCCAATGCCAGCCGCCTGCGGCTGGCTGGCGCCGCCGACCGCGTCGCGGCGCTGAACCGCGCCGCCGCGCGGCTGGCGCGCGAGGCCGCGGCCGAGGCGCGCCGCGCGGTAGTCGTCGCGGGCTCGATGGGTCCGATCGGCGAAATCATGGCGCCGATGGGCCGGCTGACCGAGGCCGAGGCCACCGCCATGTTCACCGACCAGGCCCAGGCGCTGAAGGACGGCGGCGCCGACGTGCTGTGGATCGAGACCATTAGCGCCGCCGAGGAAATGCGCGCCGCCGCCCGCGCCGCCCAGACCGTCGGCATGCCCTGGTGCGGCATGATGAGCTTCGAGCCGGGCGGGCGCAGCATCATGGGCGTCAGCCCGCCGCAGCTTGCCGCGCTGATCGAGCGGCTGCCGCATCCGCCGCTGGCCTTCGGCGCCAATTGCGGCACCGGCCCGGCCGAATTGCTGCACGCCATCGCCGGCTTCGCGGCCTCGGGGAACGAACGCCCGCTGATCGCCAAGCCGAATGCCGGCGTGCCGCGCTATCAGGACGGCGGGCTGGTCTATGACGCCACGCCCGAGGTGATGGCGGAATTCGCCGTGCTGGCCCGCGACCTCGGCATCCGCATCATCGGCGGCTGCTGCGGCACCACGCCGGCGCATCTGGCGGCGATGCGCGACGCGCTGGTCGGCGCGCCGCGCGGGCCGAAGCCGACCCCGGATGCGATCTCGGCCCGGATCGCGCAGGTCATGGGGCCGGGAGAATAGTCAGAACAGCGACAGCTGGTCGCCCGCCCGCGGCGGCGGACCGAAGCGGCTGCAATCCAGCACCTCGGCTTCTCGCACCAGCCCCAGCCGCTTGCGGGCCAGGCGGAAGCGCTGATGCAGAAGCTCCGCCTCGACCCCCTCGCCGCGCATGCGCGAGCCGAAGCGGGGGTCGTTGTCGCGCCCGCCGCGCATGGCCTGGATGCGGGCCATGACATGCGCCGCCTTGCCGGGGTGGTGGCGTTCCAGCCAGTCGCGGAACAGCGGCGCCACCTCCAAGGGCAGGCGCACCGGGATCATGCTGGCGGCCGTCGCGCCGGCGTCCCGCGCCGCCTGCATGATCGATTCCATCTCATGCGCGGTCAGCGCCGGGATCATCGGCGCCACCATCACCCGCACCGGCACGCCGGCATCGGCCAGCACCCGGATCATGCGCAGCCGGGTCGCGGGCGCCGGCGCGCGCGGCTCCATCTGCCGCGCCAGCGCGGCATCGAGCGTGGTGATCGAGACCCCGGCCATCGCCTGCCCCCGCGCCGCCATCGCCCCCAGCAGATCGGCGTCGCGCATCACCGTAGCGCCGCGCGTGACCAGGCTCAGCGGGTGGTTCCAGTCATGCAGCACCTGCAGGCAGGCGCGCATGATGCCAAGGCCCGCCTCGGCCGGCTGATAGGGGTCGGTGTTGGTGCCGAAGGCAAGCGGCGCCACCTGATAGCCGGGCTTGGCGATCTGCGCCGCCAGCACCTCGGCCGCATTGGGCTTGGCGGTGATGCGGGTTTCGAAATCCAGACCCGGCGACAGGCCGAGATAGGCGTGGCTGGGTCGGGCGAAGCAATAGATGCAGCCATGTTCGCAGCCGCGATAGGGATTGACCGAGCGGTCGAAAGGCACGTCGGGCGAGGCATTGCGGGTGATGACCGAGCGCGCCCGCTCCATCGCGATCTCGGTGCGCAGCAGTTCCTGGTCCTCGGGGATGTCCCAGCCGTCATGCTCGCGCTCGGCCCGATAGGGCTCGAAGCGGCCGGCGGGGCGCGAGTCGACACCGCGGGCGCGCAGGATCTCGTCGGGGTTGCGGGGCGGCAGGGTCATGCCCCATTCTAGAACATTCAGCGAACATTGACCAGCGCCGCGTGACGCTGCGCCGGATTATCGCCGATTTTCCGTCCCGGGGCTTTTCGCCGCCGCGCCGGCGGCCCATATTGAAGGGAACGGAGGATGTGATGCCGCTGCCGCATTTCCTGATCCTGATGCTTGCCGTGATCCTCGCCGCCGGGCTGACGATCTGGGCGGCCAGCGCCGTGGGCATTCCGCTGTTCGCGCTGGCGCTGTTGGCGCTGGCCGCCGCCGGCATCGCGCATCTGAGCACACGCGACGACCACCCGCATTAGCCGGCGTCCAGCAGCCGCGCGATCTCGGCGCGCAATTCGTTCAGCTCGAAGGGTTTGGCGATGAAGCCGTCGGCGCCCAGTTCCAGGCCCTTGCGCCGCTCGACCACCGAGCCGCGCGCGGTCATCATCAGCACGCGCATGCCGCGCAGGGCGGGATCGGCGCGCAGGGTCTCGATGATCTCATAGCCCGAAATGTCGGGCAGCATGATGTCCAGCAGCACCAGGTCGGGACGGGCCTCGCGGATGCTGGCCAGAGCGTCGCGGCCCCGGGCGACCCGGCGATGGGCATAGCCCTGGCGGGCCAGCACGAATTCGATGGCCAGCGCGATGCTGTCCTCGTCCTCGACGATCAGGACCGAATGCCTGTGCGGATCAGCCGTCATCCCGTCCTCGCGATGCTGCGGCAAGGCAGAAGGCCGGGGCGCGCGCGCGTGGGCACGCCCCGGCCGGTCTTGCTTAGTGCGACGAGGCTTCGGACGCGCCGATCCCGGTTTCCGAGCGCACCTGCTGGGCCAGGAAGCCCGCGCGGTCGATCTGCGCCCGACGGCTGTTGTCCAGCTTCGAGAACAGCCAGATCCCCACGAAGGCCAGCGTCATCGAGAACAGCGCCGGCGAGGTATAGGGGAAGGGCGCCGAGCCTTCGGGATTGCCCAGCGTCGCTTCCCAGACCGAGGGCGACAGCACCGTCAGCACCACCGAGGAGATCAGCCCCAGGAAGCCGCCAATCACCGCGCCGCGCGTGGTGCAATCCTTCCACAGCACCGACATGAACAGCACCGGGAAGTTGGCCGAGGCGGCGACGGCGAAGGCCAGCGACACCATGAAGGCGATGTTCTGGTTCTTGAAGGCGATGCCCAGCACCACCGCGACGATGCCAAGCGCGATGGTGGTCATGCGGGACACGCGCAGCTCGCTGCCCGGCTCGGGGTTGCCCTTCTTGATGACGGTCGCATAGAGGTCATGGCTGACCGCCGAGGCGCCCGAGAGCGTCAGGCCGGCGACCACCGCCAGGATGGTGGCAAAGGCCACGGCCGAGATGAAGCCCAGGAAGACGTTGCCGCCGACGGCATGGGCCAGATGCACGGCCGCCATGTTGTTGCCACCCATCAGCTTGCCGTCCGCGCCCAGGAAGCCCGGGTTGGTCAGCACGAAGGTGATGGCGCCGAAGCCGATGATGAAGGTCAGCAGGTAGAAATAGCCGATCCAGCCGGTCGCCCACATCACCGACTTGCGCGCTTCCTTGGCGCTGGGGACGGTGAAGAAGCGCATCAGGATATGCGGCAGGCCGGCGGTGCCGAACATCAGCGCCATGCCGAAACTGATGGCCGAGATCGGGTCCTTGATGAAGGTGCCCGGACCCATGATCGACTGGCCGGCGGTGGCGGCTTCCTCGGGGGTCTTGCCGGCGGCGGTGGCGAGATCGGCCTTGACGCGCACGGCATCGGCGAACATGGCCTCGGGCGAGAAGCCGTATTTCCACATCACCATGAAGGCCATGAAGGATGCGCCGCCCAAGAGCAGGCAGGCCTTGATGATCTGCACCCAGGTCGTCGCGGTCATGCCGCCGAACAGCACATAGATCATCATCAGCGCGCCGACGATCACCACCGCGATCCAGTAGTCGAGGCCGAACAGCAGCTCGATCAGCGAGCCGGCGCCGACCATCTGCGCGATCAGGTAGAAGGCGACCACGACCAGCGTGCCCGAGGCGGCAAAGATCCGCACCGGCGTCTGGGCAAAGCGGAAGGCCGCCACGTCGGCAAAGGTGAACTTGCCGAGGTTGCGCAGGCGTTCCGCCATCAGGAAGGTCAGGATCGGCCAGCCGACCAGGAAGCCGATGGAATAGATCAGCCCGTCATAGCCCGAGGTCATCACCGCGGCCGAAATCCCCAGGAACGAGGCGGCGGACATGTAGTCGCCCGCGATGGCCAGGCCGTTCTGGAAGCCCGAGATGCCGCCGCCGGCGGTATAGAAATCCGCCGCCGACTTGGTCTTGGCCGCGGCCCATTTGGTGATGAACAGCGTCAGCACCACGAAGCCCGCGAACATGATGATCGCGGTCCAGTTGGTGGCCTGCTTCTCGCCGCCGCCCTGAATGGCGTCGGCCAGCGCAAGGCCCGGGGTCAGCGCCAGCGCGGCTGCGGCCGCGAAGCGTTGGGTGATGCGGCTCATTTCAGCGCCTCCCGCTTGATCTTTTCGTTGAGGTCGTCGAACTCGCTGTTGGCGCGGCGCACATAGATGCCGGTCACGACGATGGTGAAGATGATGACGCCGAAGCCGATGGGGATGCCCCAGGTCATCACGCCGTCGCCGATGCGCGCGGCCAGCGCCTCCTTGTCGAAGGCGATCAGCGTGATGTAGCCGTAATAGACCACCAGCATGGCCAGGGTCAGGATCCAGCCAAAGCGGGACCTGCTTGATTTCAGCTGCTGATAGTTCGGATCGGCGGCGATCCGGTCTGCGAGGTTCTGTTCCATGTCCGTCGTGTTCCTCCTGCACGGGCTGCGGTCAGGTCGTCCGGGCGGTCCTCCTCGGCCGGATGATCTGGTCCCTCATTGCATGGGATCGCGGCGCGGGCGCGCAATCGGCAGCCAAGCCGCGACCGGTCCGCGGGCAGCGTGCCGCCCGCGGGGTCGGAAAGGCGAAGGTCCGGCGCGAGGTTGTCGCGCCGGGCCCCGCGTCAGCTGCGGTTCATCCGGTTCTCGATCAGCTCGTCCACGACGCCCGGATCGGCCAGCGTCGAGATGTCGCCCAGGGCGCCGAAATCGTCCTCGGCGATCTTGCGCAGGATGCGGCGCATGATCTTGCCCGAGCGGGTCTTGGGCAGGCCCGGCGCCCATTGGATCAGGTCGGGCTTGGCGATGGGGCCGATCTCGGTGCGGACCCAGGTCTCCAGCTCCTTGCGCAGGTCGTCGCTGGGCTCGATGCCGTTCATCAGCGTGACATAGGCATAGATGCCCTGCCCCTTCAGGCTGTGCGGATAGCCGACCACAGCGGCCTCGGCGACCTTGGCATGGGCGACCAGCGCCGATTCCACCTCGGCCGTGCCCATGCGGTGCCCCGAGACGTTGATGACGTCATCGACGCGGCCGGTGATCCAGTAATAGCCGTCCTCGTCGCGCCGGCAGCCGTCGCCGGTGAAATAATAGCCCGGATATTGCTGGAAATACGCCTCCATGAAGCGCTGGTGGTCGCCCCACAGCGTGCGCATCTGCCCCGGCCAGCTGTCGGCGATGCAGAGCACGCCCTCGGCCGGGTCGCCCTCCTGCACCGCGCCGGTCGCGGCGTCCAGCACCTCGGGCTTGACGCCGAAGAAGGGCAGCGTCGCCGCGCCGGCCTTGGTTTCGATGGCGCCGGGGATCGAGGTGATCATGTGGCCGCCGGTCTCGGTCTGCCACCAGGTGTCGACGATCGGGCATTTGCCCTTGCCGACATGCTTGTCATACCAGTTCCAGGCCTCGGGGTTGATCGGCTCGCCGACCGAGCCCAGCACGCGCAGGCTGGACAGGTCGTATTTCTCGACCCATTCCGGCCCCTGGCCCATCAGCGAGCGGATGGCGGTCGGCGCGGTGTAGAACTGGTTGACCTTGTGCTTTTCGCAGACCGCCCAGAAGCGGCCGGCGTCGGGATAGTTCGGCACGCCCTCGAACATGACGGTGGTGGCGCCGTTCGCCAGCGGGCCATAGACGATATAGCTGTGGCCGGTGACCCAGCCCACGTCCGCCGTGCACCAGAACACGTCGCCGTCCTTGTAGTCGAAGACATATTGATGCGTCATCGCGGCAAAGACCAGGTAGCCGCCGGTGGTATGCACCACGCCCTTGGGCTTGCCGGTCGAGCCCGAGGTGTAAAGGATGAACAGCGGATCCTCGGCATTCATCGGGCGCGGCGGGCAGTCGGGGCTGACCTCCTCCATCAGGCGCAGCACGTCCACGTCGCGGCCGTCGATCCAGGTGGTCTGGTCGCCGGTATGCTTGACCACCAGGCAGCGCACCCGGTCCGAGCAATGCAGAAGCGCCGCATCGGTGTTCGACTTCAGCGCCGTGCGCCGGCCGCCGCGCGGCGCGGTGTCGGCGGTGATGACCAGCTTGGCGCCCGAGTCGTTGATGCGGTTCGCCAGCGCGTCGGGCGAGAAGCCGGCGAAGACGATGGAATGGATGGCGCCGATGCGGGCGCAGGCCAGCATGGCATAGGCCGCCTCGGGGATCATCGGCAGATAGATCACCACCCGGTCGCCGCGCATCACGCCCTGGCTCAGCAGCACGTTGGCGAAGCGGTTCACCTTTTCCGACAGCTCGGCATAGGTGATATGGCGCGCCGGCGCGCCCGGATCGTCGGGTTCGAAGATGATCGCGGTCTGGTTGGCGCGCTTGGGCAGGTGGCGGTCGATGCAGTTGACCGAGGCGTTCAGCACCCCATCCTCGAACCACTTGATCGAGACGTTGCCCATGGTGAAATCCGTGTCCTTCACCTTGGTATAGGGCTGGATCCAGTCCAGGCGCTGACCCTCGCGGCGCCAGAACCCCTCCGGGTCGGAAATCGATTCGGCATACATCCGCGCGTAACCGTCGGGCAGAAGATGGGCATCCTCGAAACCGGCGGGGATGGGGTGTTTCGCAACATTTTCAACAGACATGACGGGCTCCTCTCCTGGCGATGCGGCTGGCGGCGGCACGGCGGCACCCTCCTCTGGCGCCTGTGCCGGCCTCGACACTCCGAATATGCCGAATGTTAATCCTAGAATGCAATTTTAGTAAACCATTTTTTATTAAAGGGAATTTTGTAAAATTATTGACGGGATCTATATTGCTTATGTAAATTATTCACAGAAGCGCGAGCGGCGCGGCGGCTGGACAGGCGACACCGGGCCAAGCTAGACATGGCCGGCGCGGGAACCACCCGCAGGGCGGAAGGCGAAGCGATGTCGAACCAGGGCCGGAAACTGGAACAGGCCGCCAAGGCGGCGTGGCTTTCCCATGTCGCCGGCAAGACCCAGGACGAGATCGCCGGGATCATGGGCGTGTCGCGCCAGACCGCGCAGCGGCTGGTGGCGCAGGCCATGGCCGAGGGCATCGTCAAGATCCGCATCGACCACCCCTTTGCCCATTGCATGGACCTGGCCGAGGCGCTGCGCCGGCGCTGGCGGCTGGCCTTCTGCGAGGTGGCGCCCGCGGACGCGCCCGAGGCCGGGGTGGCCTTGATGCTGGCCGACACCATCGAGCAATGGCTGCGCCGGCCCGAGCCGATGACCATGGCGATCGGCACCGGCCGCACCCTGCGCGCGGCCATCGCGCAGCTGCCGCATATCGACTGCCCGCAGCACCGCATCGTGTCGCTGACCGGCAATATCGCCCCGGATGGCTCGACCGCCTATTACAACGTGCTGTTCACCCTGTCGGACCTGGTGACGGCGCGCAGCTTCCCGATGCCGCTGCCGGTGATCGCGCCCACCGTGCACGAGCGGCAGGCGGTGAACGGCCAGCCCAGCATTCAGCGGCTGATCCGCATGTCCTCGGACGCCGCCGTGGCTTTTCTGGGCATCGGCACCGTGGGGGCGGCCGCGCCGCTGATGCTGGACGGGTTCCTGTCGCAGCCGGATCTCGACGCCTTGGTCGCCGCCGGCGCGGTGGGCGAGATCACCGGCTGGGCCTATGACGCCCAAGGCCGGCTGATCGAGGGGCTCAGCAACGACCGCGTCGCCTCGGCCCCGATCCCGCCCCGGGCCAGCACGCTGGTCATCGGCGCGGCGCATGGGCTCGACAAGCTGCCGGCGATCCGGGGCGCGCTGCAGGGCGGGCTGGTCAGCGGGCTGATCACCGATGCCGCGACCGCGGCCGGGCTGCTTCAGGACTGAGCCGGAAGCATGGCCGCGATCTCGGCGCGCTGCTCTTGCAGGCGCTGGAAGATGCGCCAGTCGGCCTCGCGCCGGGCCCGGGCGCCGGGGTCCGGGCGGGTGATCTCGACCGGGCGGGCAAAGCGGGCGCGGGCGGCGCGCAGGCCCCCGGCCAGCGGCGCCGCGGCGGCGATGGCGGTGCCGCGCAGCACGGCATCCTCGGGCTGCCAGTGGATCTCGGCCCCGGTGGCATCGGCATAGAGCTGGCGCATGGCGGGCGCCCGCGCCTGGCCGCCAGCCATGGCCAGCCGCTGCGGCGCCAGGCCCATATGGGCGATGACCTGCCGCGTTCCCAGCGCGATCCCCACCGCCGCGCGCCAATAGAGCCCGTCCAGCGCCGCGATGCTGCCGTCGAGCGCAAGCCCGTGGACGGTGCCGCGCATCAGCGGATCGGCGAAGGGCGTGCGGCTGCCCTTGAAATCCGGCAGCACATGCACCCCCTGCCCCGGCTCGTCCGGCGCCCGCGCGATCCGGGCCAGGATCTCGTCATGGCTCTGCGGCTGCGGATACAGCCGGCGGATCTGCTCCAGCGCCGCGCCGGTCGCGGACTGGCCGCCCTCGCTGACCGCCTCGTCGGGCAGGATGGCGCCCGGATAGGGCCCCCAGAGCGCGGGCGCCGGCCCGAGCCCGGTCGCCATCACGCAATTCGAGGTGCCGGCGATCAGCGCCGGCATCTCGGGCGCCGCACCGAGCGCGCCGGCAAAGGCGTCGATCAGCCCGGCCGCGACCATGGTGTCGCGGTCGAGCCCCAGTTCCGCCGCGCCTGCCGCCGACAGGGGCCCGATCGGCGTGCCGGCCGGCAGCACCGCGCCGGGGCGCGGAAAGCCGTCGATGCCGGCGCGAGTCATCAGATCGGTCTGCCAGCCGCCCCGGTCGGGCAGCCAGGGCCATTTCGCCACCGTCGCGCAATGCGAGCGCGCCTCGATGCCGGTGGCGCGAAAGGCCAGCTGGTCGCAGAGGTCGCGGATGCCGGTCAACCGTGCCCAAGCCTCGGGCCGGTGCCGGGCGAGCCACATCAGCTTCGGCGTCTGCATCTCGGGCGAGACGGCGCCGCCGGCGCGGGTGACGATCTCATGGCCCATCGCGTCCAGCTCGCGCGCCTCGGCAATGGCGCGGTGGTCGTGCCAGGCGATGACATCGGGGGCGAAGCCCGGCGCTTCGACCACCAGCGAGCAGGTGGCGTCAAAGGCCAGCGCCCGGACCTGGCCCGGGCTGGCGCCGGCCTGGCGCCGCGCCTCGGCCAGCGCCTCGGCCACGGCGCGCCAGATCTCGGCGAAATCGTGGCCGGCCTGCTGGTCCGGGCCGGCGATGGCGGCAAAGCCCTGGCTGGCGCGGGCCAGAAGCCGCCCCTCGGCCGAGAACAGCCCCGCCCGCGCGCGGGCCGAGCCCACATCCACCGCCGCGATCAGCAAGCCCGCCCTCCCCTAGCGCAGTTCGGCCAGAGTGTTGGGCAAATCGCGGGCATGGTCAATCAGCGCATCCGGCGCCTCGGCCGCCAGCTTGTCGCGCAGACGCGCGGCGCCGGCATGGCTGCCGCCCAGAAAGCCGATGGCGCGCATGCCGGCGGCGCGGGCGGCGCGCAGCCCGGCGGGGCTGTCCTCGATCACCACGCAATCGCCGGGTGCCAGGCCCAGCCGGTCGGCGGCCAGCAGGAACAGGTCGGGCGCCGGCTTGCCCTGCGCGACCATGGTCGAGGAATAGACATGCGGGCCGAAGACCGGCGCGAGCCCGGTCAGCGCCAGCGACAGCGCCAGCCGGTCGGGCGCGCTGGACGAGGCCACGGCACGCGGCCCCGCAATCCCGGCCAGCGCCTGAAGCATCCCCTCGACCGGGCGCAGGTCGCGGCGAAAGCGGCGAAACAGCGCCTGCGAAAAGCCCGGCAGCGCCGGCGCCATGTCGACGCCGTGAACGCGCGCCGCCTCGACGATGGTCAGGATCGAGCGGCCGAGGAATTCGTCATAGATCCGCGCGCTGTCGATCGGCACGCCCAGGCCATGCAGCAGGGCCTCGAGCTCGGCCACGGCCAGCGGCTCGCTGTCCACGAGCACGCCGTCGCAGTCGAAGATCAGCCCCCGCGCCACCGCTCACGCCCCGAGATAGGCGTCGAGCGTGGCCCGCGTGCCCTTGTCCCACAGCATCGCCAGCCAGCGCGCGAAGGGTTCGGCAAAGCGCGGGTCCTGCCCGGTCGCGCCATAGATCTCGGCCATGCCGAGCCAGGCCGAGGGATCGGTCCGCGCCGCCTGCGCCTTGGGCACAAGGCTGTCCCAGTTCGGGTCGTTCGGCTCGATCACCGCGCCGCTGTCGGTGACGCCGGCGCAATAGCGGCACCACAGCGCCGATTCCAGCGCCAGCCCCTCGACCGGCAACCCCCGTTCCAGCCGGTGCGCAATGGTCGGCACGATGAACTTCGGCTGCCGGTTCGAGCCGTCGAGGCAGAGCCTGCGCACGGTGTCGCCGATCTTGGGATTGGCGCAGCGTTCCGCGACCTTGGCGAAATAGGCCTGCAGGTCGGTGCCCGGGACCGGCGGCACGGCCGGGATGATCTCGTCGGCCTCGATCTTTTCCAGGAAGGCGCGGACCTGGGCGTCCTGCATCGCCTCATGCACGAAATGGATGTCCAGCAGACCGGCCGGATAGGCGATCACCGCATGGCCGCCGTTCAGGATGCGGATCTTCATCAGCTCCCAGGGCGTGACGTCGGCGACGAATTCGACGCCGGCCTTTTCCAAGGGCGGGCGGCCGGCGGGGAAATTGTCCTCCAGCACCCATTGGATGAAGTCCTCGCAAAAGACCGGCGCCGCGTCGGGAATGCCGAAGTCCTCGCGCACCATGCGGCGTTCGCGGTCGCTGGTCGCGGGGGTGATGCGGTCCACCATGGCGTTGGGGAAGGCGACATGCGCCGCGATCCACTCGGCCAGTTCGGGGTCCGAGAGCCGCGCGGTCTCGACCACCGCCTCGCGGGTGACGTTGCCGTTATGGGGGATGTTGTCGCAGCACATCACGGTAAAGGCCGGATGCCCGGCGGCGCGACGGGCTTTCAGCCCCGCGACGATCAGGCCGAAAACGGTCTTCGGCGCCTCGGGCGTCGCCGCATCGGCGGCGATGGCGGGATGCGCGGGGTCGAAATGGCCGGTGGCGGCGTCGATGAAATAGCCGCCTTCGGTGATGGTCAGCCCGACGATGCGGATCGCCGGATCGGCCAGGGTGGCGATGACGCGCGCATGATCGCCCGGCGCGATGTAATCGACGATCGGCCCCAGCACGCGGGCGTCCGAGCGTGTGGCCGATTGCTCGACCAGCGTGTAAAGGTGATCCTGCGCCGCCAGCGTGTCGCGCATCCTGGCGTCGCCCGGCATGACCCCGGCGCCGATGATGGCGAAATCCTGCGCCAGCCCCATGTTCATCAGCCGGTCGAGGTAGAAGGCCTGATGCGCGCGAAAGAAATTGCCGACGCCGAAATGCAGGATGCCGGGGCGCAGACCGGCGCGGTCATAGCCGGGGCCAGGTTGGGAGAGTTGCGCAAGCGTCTGGTTGGAAAGCCTGTCCATCTTGTCCCTCACAGCGCCAGGCCGTTCTGGTCGAAGCGATAGACCCGTCCCTCTTGCGGGGTCAGGAAGATGCGGTCGCCGTGATGGACGGGGAATTCCCCCGCCGCCCGGGCGACGATATGCGGGCCGTTGTCCAGGTCGATGTGCAGGAAGGTGTCCGAGCCCAGATGCTCGGCCACGCCCACGGTGCCGGCCAGCAGACCCTCGGTCGTGGACATGGCGAAATGCTCGGGGCGGACGCCGATGGCATGGGCGCTGAGGCGCGCCGCCGGCTCGCCCTCGATGAAGTTCATATTCGGGCTGCCGATGAAGCCGGCGACGAAGCGGTTCGCGGGCGTGCGGTAGAGTTCCAGCGGGCTGCCCACCTGCTCCACCCGGCCGGCGCGCAGCACGACGATCTTGTCGGCCATGGTCATCGCCTCGACCTGGTCATGGGTGACATAGACCATGGTGGTGGCCAGTTTCTTGTGCAGTTCCGAGATTTCCACCCGCATGTTCACGCGCAGCGCGGCGTCGAGGTTCGACAGCGGCTCGTCGAAGAGAAAGGCCGAGGGCTCGCGCACGATGGCGCGGCCGATGGCGACGCGCTGGCGCTGGCCGCCTGACAGTTGGCCGGGGCGGCGGTCCAGGTAATCGGTCAGGTTCAGGATGCCGGCGGCATGCTTCACCCGCGCCTCTTGCTGGGCCGCGTCCATGCCGGCCATCTTCAGCGGAAAGGCGATGTTCTTCCTGACCGACATATGCGGGTAAAGCGCATAGCTCTGGAACACCATCGCCAGCTTGCGCCGCGAGGGCGCCGCCTGGGTCATGTCCTGGCCGTCGATCAGGATCTGGCCCGAACTCACGTCCTCGAGCCCGGCGATCAGCCGCAACAGCGTGGACTTGCCGCAGCCCGAGGGGCCGACGAAGACCACGAATTCGCCGTCGTTGATTTGCAGATCGACGCCCGGAATGACCTCGACATCGCCGAAAGCCTTGCGGACCTGCTTGAGCGTAATGCTTCCCATCGTGTTACCTCACTTCACCGCGCCGAAGGTCAGGCCGCGCACGAGTTGTTTCTGGCTGAACCAGCCCAGGATCAGGATCGGGGCGATGGCCATGGTGCTCGCCGCCGAGAGTTTCGCGTAGAAAAGCCCCTCGGGGCTGGAATAGCTGGCAATGAAGGTCGTCAGCGGCGCCGCCTTGGAGGTGGTCAGGTTCAGCGTCCAGAACGCCTCGTTCCAGGCCAGGATGACGTTCAGCAGCAGCGTCGAGGCAATGCCGGGCACGGCCATGGGGGTCAGGACGTGGATGATCTCCTTGGACAGGCTGGCGCCGTCCATGCGCGCGGCCTCCAGGATCTCGCCCGGGATCTCGCGGAAATAGGTGTAGAGCATCCAGGTGATGATCGGCAGGTTGATCAGCATCAGCACGACCGTGATGCCGATGCGGGTGTCGAGAAGCCCGAAGGACCGGAACATCAGATACATCGGGATCAGCACGCCGGCCGCCGGCATCATCTTGGTGGACAGCATCCACATCAGCAGGTCCTTGGTCCGCTTGGCCGGCTGGAAGGCCATCGACCAGGCGGCCGGAATGGCAATCAGGAGACCCAGCAGGGTCGAGCCGACCGAGATGATGACCGAGTTCATGAAATGCCGGAAATAGGGCGAGCGGGACTGCACCTCGGCATAGTTCTCGGTCGTCCAGTCGAAGAACAGGAACTTCGGCGGGCTGGCGATGGCATCGGCCTCGGACTTGAAGCTGGTCAGGATCGTCCACAGGATCGGGAAGAAGATCGCCAGCGCGACAAGCCATGCCAGGATGGTGAAGGTCCAGCGGCGGGTTTCGGAAACGCGACGGGCCATGGGATCACTCCAGCGTCTTGCCGATCATCCGCATCAGGAAGATCGCAACGATATTGGCCAGGATGACGGCGATGATGCCGCCGGCGGAGGCGCCCCCCACGTCGTATTGCAGCAGCGCCTGCGAATAGACGAGGTAGGTCAGGTTGGTCGAGGCATAGCCCGGCCCGCCATTGGTGGTGACCAGGATCTCGGCAAAGACCGACAGCAGGAAGATGGTCTCGATCAGGATCACCACGGTGATGGCGCGCGACAGGTGCGGCAGCACCAGATGGGTGAACTTGGCCCAGGCGCCGGCGCCGTCCATCTCGGCCGCCTCCATCTGCTCGCTGTCCAGCGACTGCATCGCGGTCAGCAGGATCAGCGTGGCAAAGGGCAGCCATTGCCAGGCGACGATCAGGATGATCGACATCAGCGGATACTGCGCCAGAAAATCTATGGGTTGTGCGCCCACGGCCTTGGCAAGCCAGGCGAAAAGCCCGTTGACCGGGTTCATGAACATGTTCTTCCACACCAGCGCCGAGACGGTCGGCATGATGAAGAAGGGCGCGATCATCAGGACGCGCACCACGCCCTGGCCGCGGATCGGCTGGTCCAGCAGCAAGGCCAGCAGGATGCCGCCGCCGACGGTGATGACCAGGACGCCGCCGACGATCAGCAGCGTGTTCGCCATCGCCTGCCAGAAGGCCGGGTCGGACAGGAAATACCTGTAGTTGGTGAAGCCGATGAATTGCTCCATCCCGGGCGACAGAAGGTTGTAGCTTTGGAAGCTGAACCACAGCGTCATCGCCAGGGGCACGATCATCCAGCCCAAGAGCAGCAGGACCGAGGGCGCGACCATGAAGCGCGCAAGTGTTCTTTGATGTTGGGTAGCCATCGGCGCGCCTCCCTACGCGGGCGATGAAAATCGGGGCATGAAAACGGGAAGGCTGGGGACAAGGGGCGGCGCACCGCCCCTTGCGGCAACAGGTTACCGATTACTCACTTCGGATAGCCGGCCTTGGCCATCTCGCGTTCGGCGATCTGCTGGGCCATCTGCAGCGCCTGGTCGACGCTCGCCTGGCCGGCCAGCGCGGCCGAGAACTGCTGGCCCACGGCGGTGCCGAGCGCCTGGAACTCGGGGATGCCGACCCATTGCGTGCCGATATAGGGCACCTCGACCGTGGTCGGGTTCTTCAGGTCGGCCGACATGATGCTGTCCAGCGTCGGCTTCGCAAAGGGCGCGGCCTTCTGGTATTCCGCATTCTCGTAAAGCGAGGTGCGGGTGCCGGGTGGGACGTTGGCCCAGCCCTCGGCGGCCGCGACCTGCTCGGTATAGGCTTTCGAGGTCGCCCAGGCGACGAACTTCTTCGCCGCGTCCGGCGCGTCGGTCGAGGACGGCACGGCCAGGGTCCAGGCCCAGAGCCACATCTGCGGCTTCTCGCCCTCGGGCGCCAGCGCATAGCCGACCTTGTCGGCCACGGTCGATTCCTTGGGGTTCGAGACGAAGCTGGCGGCGACGGTGGCGTCGATCCACATGCCGCATTTGCCGGTCTGGAACAGCGCCAGGTTCTCGTTGAAGCCGTTCGACGAGGCGCCGGGCGGGCCGGCCTCGGTCATGATGGCGACGTAATCGGTCAGCGCCTTCTTCCAGGCCTCGCCCGAGAACTGCGGCTTCCATTCCATGTCGAACCAGGGCGCGCCATAGCTTGCCGCCATCGAGGTCAGGAAGGCCATGTTCTCGCCCCAGCCGGCCTTGCCGCGCAGGCAGATGCCATAGACCTCGGCCGATTTGTCGGTCATCTTGCGGGCGGCGTCATAGACGAAGTCCCAGGTCGGGCGCTCGGGCATGGTCAGCCCGGCCTTCTCCATCAGGTCCTTGCGATACATGATCATCGCCGATTCGCCGTAGAAGGGCGCGGCGTAAAGCTTGCCGTCCAGCGACAGCCCCTCCCGGATCGGCGGCAGGATGTCGTCGGCGTCGTAATCGGCGCCCATGTCTTCCAGCGGGGTCAGCCAGCCCTGCTTGGCCCAGATCGGCACCTCGTAATTGCCGACCGTGACGATGTCATACTGGCCGCCCTTGGTGGCGATGTCGGTGGTGACGCGCTGGCGCAGCACGTTTTCCTCCAGCGTGACCCATTCCAGCTGGATGTCCGGGTTCGCATCCGTGAAGGGCTTGGTCATCTTCTGCATGCGGATCATGTCGCCGTTGTTCACGGTGGCGATGGTCAGCGTCTCGGCCATGGCCGGGACGGCCAGCGCCGTCATGGCGCAGGCCCCCATCAGGCCGCGCAGCATCATGCTCATTCGTCTATCCTCCCTGCGGATCAGCATTTGCTAATACGATGGGCAAATGCTCACACATCACGGTGGCGAGAGTCAAGCAAAAAGCTATGAGCCCGCTGCGGCGTTTTGCGCAGGCGCTTTCCGCACCATCTGGCAGGGCAGGTCACGGCAATAAATGCAATTGCTTCAGCGTATTGCGATGAATGTCTGTCGTTGTTTCAAGGATGCTAAAGACGCTCGATCAGCGCCATGGCGGCCTGTGGATTGCGTTCCTTGTAACCGCTGATGACATAAAGGAACACGTCGCGCGCCTTGGCCTTGACCGGCTTGCCGACATAATCTAGGCCCTTGGGCAGCCCGCCGCCGGCCCAGGTCCGCGCCCGTTCGGCCCACAGATCCAGTTCGGCCGCGGCATAGCCCATGGGCTCGTCCTCGCGCGTGCCCATGATCCGGGCATAGACGAAATCGGCGGTCGGGTCGGCGATCTGCGGATGCGGGCTGTCCGCCGCCACCACCACGCCGATGCCCCGGCTGCGCGCCAGTTCCAGCAGCGCGGGGTCGCGGAAGCTGGCGTGGCGCAGCTCGACGACATGGCGCAGGCGCCGGCCCTCGGCCTCGGGCGGCAGCAGGTCCAGGAAGGCGGCGAAATCCTCGGGATCGAATTTCTTCGTCGGCATGAACTGCCAGTTGATCGGCCCCAGCTTGTCGCCCAGCAGCAGGACGCCGCTGTCCATGAAGCGCGCCACGCTGTCGCCCGCCTCGGCCAGCACCCGGCGGTTGGTGGCAAAGCGCGGGCCCTTCAGCGAAAACACGAAATCCTCCGGCGTCTCGTCATGCCACTTGCGAAAGCTGTCGGGCTTCTGGCTGCCGTAATAGGTGCCGTTGACCTCGATCGAGCTCAGATGGCGGCTGGCATGCTCCAGCTCGCGCCGCTGCGCCAGGCCGGCCGGGTAGAAGCTGCCGCGCCAGGGCTCATAGGTCCAGCCGCCGATGCCGATGCGAATCCGTCCCGCCATGCCTGCCTCCTGATGCCTTGGGCCAGGCACAACGCGCGAGGCGCGGTCCGGTTCAGCCCGCCAGCCGCTTGCGCGTCAGCGAGAACTTGTGCGGCGAGATGCCGTAATGCCCGCGGAACACCTTGGAGAAATACGAGGCCGAGCCGAAGCCGCAGGCCACCGCCACCTCCATCACGCCGAGGTTGGTTTCCGTCAGCAGCGAACGCGCGTGCTGCAGCCGCACCTTGTTGAGATATTGCAGCGGCGTCGTGTCCAGATAGCGCTGAAACAGCCGCTCGAGCTGCCGGCGCGAGATGCCGAGATAGGCGGCGCATTCGGCCAGGTCCACCTCATCCTCGACATGGGCCTCGATATAGGCGACGGCGCGGATCAGGTGGTCGTTGCGGGTGCCCAGGCGCACGGAAAGCGAGCTCAGCTGCTCTTCCTCGCCGCGCCGGATCTGGCCCAGCAGGCACATGTCCATGACGGCCTGCATCAGCTCGCTGCCGTAGTAATCCTCGATCAGCTTCAGCGCCAGCTCGGTCGAGGCGACGCCGCCGGCGCTGGTCACGATGCGCTCGTCGATGCAGAAGATGCGCCGCTCGGGCAGCAGGTCGGGGTGCTTTTCGCTGAAGTTCGGGATGTTTTCCCAATGCAGGGTGAAGCGGCGCCCGTTCAGGATGCCGGCGCGGGCCAGGGCATAGGCGCCGGTGCAAAGCCCGCCGACGGTGCGGCCGTGCCGCCATTGCTTGCGCAGCCAGTCGGTCAGTTCCGCGCTGCAGCCGGCATCGGGCTCGACCCCGCCGCAGACCAGGACATAGTCGCTGGCCGGCGCCTGGGCCAGGGCGGCATCGGGCACCAGCGGCACGCCGTTCGAGCAGGCGATGGGCTGGCCGGTGTCGCTGAGCACATGCCATTTGAACAGCAGCTTTTCCGTCAGCTGGTTCGCGACCCGCAAGGGCTCGATGGCCGAGGTGAAGGCCAGCATGGTAAAGCGCGGCATCAGCACGAAGGCGACGCTGACCGGCGCCTCGACCGGCGCGGCCAGCTTCAGATGCGCGATGCCCTTGGCGATGTAGCGTTCGCTGTCGCCGGCTGCCGATTGCTCCACCCTCGCCCCCTGCGGATACCTGTCCCGAGCCATGGCCTTTGCCACAAACCATGCGGCCCCGCCACGGGTTTCGTCAACGGGGGCCGAGCGTTTGCAGCCGTTCCAGCGGATCGCCACGCCATCGGCACGGGCCAGCAGGTCCTGCATGGTGGCAGCATCCGGGCGACATGGACGTGACCATCCGCGCGGCGCTGGCGGCGGGCGCGCCGATGCCCGCCCTTGCCGCCAGCCCGCTCCAGGCTCAGACCGCCGGGATGCCGACGCCGCCGGCCGCGGCGGCGCTCAGCTTGATGTAGTTCACCGCCTGGTCGCGCAGCGCCGCGGCCAGTTCCTGCCGGGCCGACAGCAGGCTGCGCTCGGCGTCGAGCACCGGGAAGAAGTCGGATTCGCCCAGGTCCCAGGAGCTGCGGGTCAGGTTCACCGTCTCGCGCGCATTCTCGACCAGCCGCGATTGCGCGGCGACGGCGCGGGCATCGCGGTTATAGCCGGCCAGCGCGTTCTCGACCTCCTCGACCGCGTTCAGCACCGAGGCCTGCCAGGCCAGCCGCGACTGCTCGGCCCGGGCCTGCGCCGCCGACAGGTTGGCCTGGTTCGCGGCGTTGAACAGCGGCAGGGTGATCTGCGGGCCGAAGCTCCAGGTCTTGGAACTGCCGCCGCCGCTGATGTTCGCCGGCGTGACCGAGCCCGAGAGCGTCAGCTTGGGATAGAAGGCCGCCTGCGCCTCGCCCACGCCGGCGACGGCGGCGGCCAGGTTGCGCTCGGCCACGCGCACGTCGGGGCGGACGCGGATCACCTCGGCCGGCACGCCGACGCTGGCCTTGTAGGCGGCACGCGGCTGGCCGCCGCCCCGGCGCAGCTGCGCGGCGATGTCGGCGCTGCGCCCGGCGGTCAGCGTGGCGAGCCGGTTGACCGACTGGTCGAAGCCGACCTCGAGCCCGGGCAGCGCCGCCTCGGCCTGGGTCACCAGCTGCTCGGCCTGCAGGACCTCCAGCCGGGTGGCGCTGCCGAATTCGTCCTGGGTGCGGGTCATCGACAGCGAGCGCTTGCGGCTGTCGAGGCTCTGCCGGGTCAGGGCGGCCGCCTGCTGGTAATAGCGTGCGTCGACATAGGCCTGGGCAATGGCGCTGGCCACCGTCAGGCGCGAGACCTCGGCCGAGAGATAGGCGGCGTCGAGCTGCGCCGAGGCCCCGGCCCGCGCGGCGCGGTTCTGGCCGAAGAGATCGACCAGCCAGGACACGCCCAGCGTCGCCGAGCTGCTTTCGCTGACGCCGGTGGTCTCGCTGCGCGAGCGCCCGGCCGAGCCCGAGGCATCGACCTGCGGCAGGTCGTTCGCGCCGACCAGCCGGGCATTGGCCTGGGCCTCGCGGATGGTGGCAACGGCGGTCAGCACGTCAAGGTTGCGCTTCAGCCCGGCCGCGATCAGCGCGTCCAGCTGCTTGTCGCGGAAGGCCGCCCACCAGGCGTTGGCGCCGGCGCGGCGCGCGGGCGAGTTGCCGGCGAAGGCATTGGCGAGCTCGGCCTTGGGCGCGGTGTAGGTGACCTGGGCGCAGGCGGCCAGCGCCAGGGTCGAGGCCAGCCCGGCCAGGATGCCGCGGCGGGAAAGCGAAAGGGTCTGGGTCATCGGTTCTCTCTGTCTGTCGCGGCCCGAGAGGCGCCGCCTATGGAAAACGGCTGCGGGCGGCCCGAAGGTCGCCCGCAGCGCGGCGGGGCCGGAGCTCAGCCCGCCTTACGGGTTGCCGTCTGGGTTTCGTCGTCCTGCGGCCGCCGGCCGGCAAAGCGGCTGAACAGGCCCAGCACGAAGACGAAGAACACCGGCACGAAGAAGATCGCCAGCACCGTCGCCGCGACCATGCCGCCGATCACCCCGGTGCCGATGGCGTTCTGGCTGGCGGCCGAGGGGCCGGTGGCAATCGCCAGCGGCACCACGCCCAGCGTGAAGGCCAGCGAGGTCATCAGGATCGGCCGGAAGCGCAACTTCGCCGCCGTCACCGCCGCTTCGATCAGGCTTTGCCCTTGCTCGCGCAGGTCCTTGGCGAATTCGACGATCAGGATGGCGTTCTTGGCCGACAGCCCGATGATGGCGATGAGGCCGACCTTGAAATAGATGTCGTTCGGCATGTCGCGCAGCATGACCGCGGCGACGCAGCCCAGGACGCCCAGCGGCACCACCAGCATCACCGACAAGGGGATCGACCAGCTTTCGTAAAGCCCCGACAGCAGCAGGAAGACGAAAAGGATGCTCATCGCGTAAAGCAGCGTCGCCTGGCTGCCGGCCTGGATTTCCTCGAGCGATTGCCCGGTCCATTCATAGCCGAAGCCCTGCGGCAGCTCGCCGGCCAGCCGCGCCATCTCGTCCATGGCCGCACCCGAGCTGTAGCCGGGCGCCGCCGATCCGGCGATGCGGATCGAGGGATAGCCGTTGTAGCCCACGACCTGCGACGGCCCCTGCTCCCAGGTGACACTGGCGAAGGACGAGAACGGCACCATGCCGCCGTTCGTATTGCGCACGGTCAGCGCCAGGATGTCCTCGGCCTGCATGCGGCTGTCGTCCTCGGCCTGCATGACCACGCGCTGCATCTTCCCGGCATTGGGGAAGTCGTTGATATAGGCCGAGCCGAGGTATTGCGAGATCGTGGCCGAGATGTCGGCGAAGGTCACGCCGAAGGCATTGGCCTTTTCGCGGTCGATGGTCACGAAGACCTGCGCGGCCGAGGGCAGGCCCTCGATGCGCAGCCCGGTGACGACGCCGCCCTCCTGCGCCTTGGCCATGATCTGCTGGGCGGCGGCCAGCAGCGCCTCTTGCCCCTGCCCGCCGCGGTCCTGCAGCCGGAAGCTGAAGCCGCCGGTGGTGCCGAAGCCGGGGATCGGCGGCGGCGACAGCGCAAAGGCCTGCGCGTCCTGCTGGCCGAACAGCTGCATGTTCGCGGCATTGGCGATGTCCTGCGCCGACTGGTCGCGCTCGGCCCAGTCCTTGAAGGTGACGAACATCAGCCCGGCGTTCGGCCCGCGTCCCGAGAAGCTGAAGCCGCGGATCGAGACCACGTTCTCGACCGGCTCCATGGCGCCGAAGATGCCGGTCGCCGTGGCCAGCACCTCGTCGGTGCGGTTCGAGCTGGCGGTGGCCGGGGTCTGGATGTCGGTGATGATGAAGCCCTGGTCCTCGTTCGGCAGGAAGCTGGAGGGCAGGCGCAGGAAGCCCATGGCGGTGGCCGCGACCAGCCCGACATAGAACAGCATCATCACCGCGCGCCGGCGCGTGACCAGCCCGACGCCGCGGCTATAGCGCTCGGTCAGGGCGTCGAAGCGGCGGTTGAACCAGCCGAAGAAGCCCTTCTTCTCGTGATGGCCGTGGATCGGCTTCAGGAAGGTCGCGCAAAGCGCCGGGGTCAGCGTCAGCGCCAGGAAGGCCGAGAACAGGATCGACACCACCATGGTCAGCGCGAATTGCCGGTAGATGATGCCCGACGAGCCGGGGAAGAAGGCCATCGGCACGAAGACCGCCGCCAGCACCAGCGTGATGCCGACGATGGCGCCCGAGATCTGGCCCATGGCCTTCTGCGTCGCCTCGCGCGGGGGCAGACCCTCGGTCGCCATGATACGCTCGACGTTCTCGATCACCACGATGGCGTCGTCGACCAGGATTCCGATGGCCAGCACCATGGCGAACATGGTCAGCACGTTGATGGAAAATCCCGCGACCAGCATCACCGCCACCGTGCCCGCCAGCGCGATGGGCACGACGATGGTCGGGATGATCGTGTAGCGGAAGTTCTGCAGGAACAGGAACATCACCACGAAGACCAGCACCATCGCCTCGACCAGCGTGTGCAGCACCTTTTCGATCGAGGCCTCGACGAAGGGGGTGGTGTCATAGGGGATCTGGTAGCTGACGCCCTGCGGGAAGAAGCGCGCCAGTTCCTGCATCTTCTCATGCACCGCTTCCGAGGTGTTCATGGCGTTGCCGGTGGTCGAAAGCTGGATCCCCAGCGCCGCCGCCGGCTTGCCGTTCAGCTTGGAGGCGAAGCTGTAGTTTTCCGCCCCGACCTCGAGCCGGGCCACGTCGCGCAAAAGCACGGTCGAGCCGTCGGGATTGGCGCGCAGCACGATCTTGCCGAATTCCTCGACGCTGTCGAGCTGGCCCTTGATCAGCACGGTCGCGGTCAGCTGCTGGCCGATGGGGTTCGGATCGGCGCCGACCTTGCCGGCCGCGACCTGGGCGTTCTGGGCGCGGACCGCCGCGACGATCTCGGCCGAGCTGAGGTTCAAGCCTGTCATCTTGGCGGGATCGACCCAGATGCGCAGCGCGCGTTCCGGGGCGAAGACCGTGGCGCTGCCGACGCCCTCGATCCGGCGCAGCTCGCCCACCACGTTGCGGTTGATGTAGTCGCCAAGCGCGATGTCGTCCATCGAGCCGTCGTCCGAGGTCAGCGCCACCATCATCAGGAAGCCCGAGCCGGCCTCTTCGATCAGCACGCCCTGGTCGACCACGCTTTGCGGCAACAGCGGCTCGACGCGCGAGACGGCGTTCTGCACGTCCACCTGGGCGCGGGCGACGTCGGTCCCGGGCTCGAAGGTCGCGGTGATCTGCATCGAGCCGGAACTGTCCGAGACGGATTCGTAATAGGCCAGGCCCTCGACGCCGTTCAGCTCATCCTCGATGGGCTGGGCCACGGCCTGGTTGATCTCGGCCGGGGACGAGCCGGTGTAGCTGGTCGAGACGGTGATCTGCGGCCAGGCCACCTGCGGATATTGCGCGACCGGGATCTGCGGCAGCGCCAGAAGGCCGGCGATGACGATGAAGATCGACAGCACCCAGGCCAGCACCGGCCTGCGGATGAAGAACTGTGCCATGCGGTTATTCCTTGGCCGGCGCGACAGGCGTTTCGGCGGAGGCTTCGACGGGCGCCTCGGCCGCGGCGGCGGCACCGGCGGGCACGGGCTTGGCCGCGACCGGCTGCGCCACCACCTTGGCGTCGGGATAGAGCTTCTGCGCGCCCGCCACGACCACGCGGTCGCCCGGCGCCAACCCCTCCTCGACCAGCCAGCGGTTGTCGCTGGTCTGGCCCAGGGTCACGTCGCGGCGCTCGACCATGTCGTCGCCCTTCAGCGCATAGACATAGGCCTGGCCGGACTGGTCGCGCTGCACCGCCATCTGCGGCACGGTCAGGGCGTTGTCGCGCACCGCCTGTTCGATGCGGACGCGGACATAGAGGCCGGGCAGCAGGTTGCCGTCCGGGTTCGGGAATTCCGCCCGCAGGGTGATCTGGCCGGTGGTGCTGTCCACGCTCGCCTCGGAAAACAGCAGCTTGCCGGGGTGTTCGTATTCGCTGCCGTCGTCGAAGATCAGCTGCACGCGGGCCTCGCCCGCAGACATCATCGCCAGCTGGCCAGCAGCCAGCGCACGGCGCAGCGCGAAGAGCTCCGATGAGGACTGGGTGAAGTCGACATAGACCGGGTCCAGCTGCTGGATCGTCGCCATGATGTCGGTCTGGGCGTTGACCAGCGCGCCCTCGGTCACCAGCGCGCGGCCGACCACGCCCGAGATCGGCGCCGTGACCTCGGTATAGCTGCGGTTCAGTTCGGCCTCTTGCAGCGCGGCGCGGGCGATGGTCACGTCGGCCCGGGCCTGGGCCAGCGCGGTCGCGGCATTGTCCAGGTCCACCCCGGCCGTCACCTTGCGCTCGCGCAGCGCGCGGGCGCGCTTTTCCTGGTCGGCGGCGTTCAGCTCGGTCGCCTCGGCGCGGGCCAGCGTGCCCTTGGCGCTGGCGACGCGCACGTCGAAGGGCGCCGGGTCGATGCGATAGAGCACGTCGCCCGCCGCGACCTTGCCGCCCTGTTCAAACACCCGCTCCAGCACGATGCCGCCGACGCGGGGGCGCACCTCGGCGGTGCGGGTGGCGGCGACGCGGCCGGGCAGTTCGTTCACCACCGGCAGCGCCTCGGGCGTCATCACCTGCACGCTGACCTGCGGCGGCGGCAATTGCTGCGCCAGCGCGGGCACGGTCGTCAGGCAAAAAAGCACCAGCCCGGCGCCGAGGCCGGGAAAAGATCTGTTCGTCATGAGAGGGGTCTTTCCTGGGGGGAGGTCTTAGGGGTCCGGGTCTCCGTCGGCGCCGGGGTCGCTTTCCGCGACCGCCATCAGTTCATCGAGGATCTCGTTGCGGGTCTTGTCATCGAAGCGGTAGAAGCCGAAGAATTCCAGGAAGGCCATGCCGTGCAGCGTCAGCAGGGCGCGCAGCATCTTGGCCTTGTTGCCGGCCTCGAGCGCGATCTGGTCGGCGTCCTCGGCCAGGCAGCCGCGCATGATCTCGCGGCATTCGGCATTCTCGCCCATGCTGGCGGAAACCAGCAAGGCCATGGCGGTCTCTTCCTCGGTCGGCGCGGTGCGGAACTTTTCGATCACCGCGCGCAGCCGGGCGTTGGGCTGGCCCTGGTGGCGGGCCAGCAGCTCCTGGAAATCGGCGCGGTGCTGGGACATGCGGTGGCGGGTGAAGGCGGCAAGCAGCCCGGCCTTGCTGTCGAAGTCATAGACCACGCTCGACTTGCTGATGCCGGCCTCGCGCGCCACGGCGTCGATGCTGAGCCCGGCGATGCCCGAACGCCGCGCCACCCTTTCGATGGCCAGCATCAGTTCGTCGCGGTCGATCGAGCGTTTGCGTCCCACGGGCGGCACCCATAATTTCAATACGACCGTTCGAATATAATTCGCCCAACCGCTTGTCAACCGCCGCGCCGCCCGTCGCCGGCCAGAAGCCACAGCCAGAACAGCCCATGCGGCAGCACCGCCAGCTTGGCGCCAAGGGTCGCCGCGCCGAACATCCAGCCGGCCAGCGCACCGATCTCGACGCAAAGCGCCAGCGACAGCGCATACCAGATCGCCCCGCAGGCAAGGCGCAGCAGCCATTCGCTGGGTCGCAGCAGCGTCACGGCGCCACCGCCGGGGTTGCATTCATCGCACCTTCCACTGGCAAAGCACGGCAGCCGCGACGGCCGCCTTGCCCGATGATGGTCGGATCGCGCGGCATCGTGCGGAAAGTTTTGTAACGAATTGTTTCCCTGTTCCGGATCGCAACATTCGGTTACAAATTCGGCCCTTGGAGAAACGCCGGTTCACCGGCAAGACAACGCTGCGATACAAGCCCTTCCTAGATCGGGTTGCGACGGCGCCCGTCCCCCGCGCCGATTCGGCCGCTTGACCGCCGCCAAGGAGAAGCAATGCGCAAGGCTGTCCTGACCGTTCTGATCCTTGTCGCCGTTGTGGCGGGGCTGGCTGCGGCGGTTTGGCGGGGCGAGGGTCAGGCGCAGGGCCAGAGCTACCTGACCGCGACCGTCGCGCGCGGCGATGTCGAGGTCACGGTGCTGGCCGAGGGCAAGCTGAAGCCCTCGAACCTGGTCGCGGTCGGGGCGCAGGCCTCGGGGCGGATCACCCGGCTGGCGGTGAAGCTGGGCGACCGCGTGGAAAAGGGCGACCTGATCGCCGAGATCGACTCGGTCACGCAGCAGAACCAGCTGCGCACCGCCCAGGCCGCGCTGGCGAACCTGCGGGCGCAGCACACCGAGAAGCAATCCGTGCTGGCCCTGGCCGAAAAGACGCTGGAGCGGCAGCAGAACCTTGTGCGCACAGCCGCCGCGTCGCGCAGCGATTTCGACAGCGCCGAGCAGGCGGTCGCGGCAGCCCGCGCCCAGCTTGCCGCGCTCGAGGCCCAGATCGCCGAGGCCGAGGTCGCCATCGAGACCGCCGAGGCGAACCTCGGCTATACCCGCATCACCGCCCCCAGCGCCGGCACGGTCCTGGCCATCGTGAACCAGGCCGGGCAGACGGTGAACGCGGTGCAATCCTCGCCCACCATCGCGGTCCTGGGCGGGCTCGACCGCATGAACGTCCATGCCGAGATCTCCGAGGCCGACATCGGCAAGGTCCAGCCGGGCCAGCGCGTGCGCTTCACCCTGCTCGACGACAGCGGCCGCCGCTACGAGGGCCGGCTGGAATCCATCGCGCCGGCGCCGCAGAGCATCGTCAATGACAGCGCGGTCAATCCCGACAGCACCACCGACAGCGACAGCAGCGCGGTCTATTACATCGGCATCATCCCGGTCGAGAACCCGGACGGCGCGCTGCGCACCTATATGACCGCGCAGGTCAGCATCCTGCTGGGCGAGGCGCGCGACGTGCTGACCGTGCCGGCCACGGCGCTGGGGCCGCAGATCGGCGACGGCAGCCATAGCGTGCGCGTGCTGGCCGGCGGCGTGCCCGAGACGCGCGAGGTCCGCATCGGGCTGAACGACAAGGTCGTGGCCGAGGTCGTCTCGGGCCTTGCCGAGGGCGAGCAGGTCATCCTGGGCGAGCAGGCCGCCGGCGCGGCTTCGGGCGCGGGATCAAGCGGTGGTTCGACGCGCGGCGGCCGCATGATGGGCCCGCCGCTGGGAGGCTGAGTCATGGCCACGCCGCTGATCCAACTTACGGACATCTGCCGCGACTATCCCTCGGGCGAGGGCGTGCTATCTGTGCTGCGCGACATCGACCTGACCATCGCGCAGGGCGAGTTCGTCGCCATCACCGGCGCCTCGGGCTCGGGCAAGTCGACGCTGATGAACATCCTGGGCTGCCTCGACCGGCCCACCGCGGGCAGCTATCGGCTGGACGGGCGCGAGGTGGCGCAGCTCGACCCGAACGCGCTCGCCTCGCTCAGGCGCGAGTTCTTCGGCTTCATCTTCCAGCGCTATCACCTGCTCTCGGAAATGACCGCGCTCGGCAATGTCGAGGTGCCGGCGATCTATCGCGGCCTGTCCTCCGAGGCGCGGCGCAGCAAGGCGCGCGGGCTCCTGGACCGGCTCGGCATGGGCCAGCGGCTGGACCACCGGCCGGGCCAGCTCTCGGGCGGCCAGCAGCAGCGGGTGTCGATCGCCCGGGCCCTGGTCAACGACGCCCGCGTCATCCTGGCCGACGAGCCGACCGGTGCCTTGGACAGCCGCAGCGGCGAGGAGGTGCTGGCGATCCTCGACGAGCTCAATGCCGAGGGCCGCACCGTCATCATCGTCACCCACGACCCCAAGGTCGCCGCCCGCGCCCATCGCGTGATCGAGATCGCCGACGGCCGCATCGTGGCCGATCGCGGCAATCGCCCCGCCGCCGCCGCGCTGGCCGCGCCCGCCCCCGCCCGGGCGGCGGCGCCGATCCTGGGCCGGCTGGCCGAGGCGCTGCGCATGGCGCTTTTGGCGATGCGCGCCCACAAGCTGCGCAGCTTTCTGACCATGCTGGGCATCATCATCGGCATCGCCTCGGTGGTCTCGGTCGTGGCCCTGGGCGAGGGCTCGCGCCAGCGGGTGCTGTCGAACATCTCGGGGCTCGGGACCAACACCTTGCAGATCTATCCCGGCCGCGACTTCGGCGACATGCGCTCGGGGCGGGTGACGACGCTGGTCATGGCCGATGCCGAGGCGCTGGCCCGGCAGGCCTGGGCGGCCTCGGTCAGCCCGACGGTCAGCTCCAGCCAGACCCTGCGCCACGGCGCGACCGAGCTTTCCGCCCAGATCAGCGGCGTCGGCGAGCAATATTTCGACGTGGCCGGCATCACCCTGACCCAGGGCCGCGCCTTCGACGCCGGCGACGTGGCGGCGATGAGCCAGAATGTCGTCATCGACGAGAACACCCGCAACAGCCTGTTCGGCGAGGGTGGCGATGCGCTCGGCCAGGTCTTCATGGCCGGCAAGGTGCCGCTGCGGGTGATCGGCGTCGCCAGCGTGCGCCAGCAGGGGCCGGGCGGCAGCCGCAACCTGACCGTCTATGCCCCCTATACCACGGTGCAGGCGCGCTATCTGGGCACGACCAGCGTCAGCGGCCTGACCCTGCGCGTGCATGACGCGGTCGATATGGCCTTGGCCGAGCAATCCGTGACCGAGCTGCTGACCCGCCGCCACGGCACCAAGGATTTCTTCACCATCAACAACGACGAGATCCGCCAGACCATCACCGCGACGACGCAGACGCTGACGCTGCTGATCTCGGCCATCGCGGTGATCTCGCTTCTGGTGGGGGGCATCGGGGTGATGAACATCATGCTGGTCTCGGTCACCGAGCGCATCGGCGAGATCGGGCTGCGCATGGCGGTGGGGGCGCGGCGCGCCGACATCCGCTCGCAATTCCTGATCGAGGCGGTGCTGGTCTGCATCATCGGCGGCGTGGCCGGGATCCTGGCGGCACTGGGGTTCGGCCTGGTCTTCGACCGGCTCAGCAGCGACTTCAGCCTGGTCTATTCGGCCATGTCCATGGTCCTGGCGCTGGCCAGCTCCTGCGGCATCGGCCTGGTCTTCGGCTATCTGCCCGCGGTCAGCGCCTCGCGCCTCGATCCGGTCGCGGCCCTGTCGCGCGACTAGCAGGGGGACAGGCCATGGCAACCACCGCGCAACCCGCCAGCCCGAAGGAGACAGCCGCATGTCCGCGTCCCGGCACATCCTGATCGTCGACGACGACCCCGAGATCCGCACCCTGCTGCGCCGCTATCTCGAGGGCCAGGGCTTCCGCGTCTCGACCGCCGCAGACCGCCGCGAATGCGAGGCGCGGGTGGCGGACGGCAATCCCGACCTGATCGTGCTGGACGTGATGCTGCCCGACGGCTCGGGCCTCGACATCTGCCGCAGCCTGCACGAGCGCCGACCCGAGCTGCGCGTCATCCTGCTGACCGCGCTGAAAGAGGATGTGGACCGCATCATCGGGCTGGAGCTTGGCGCCGACGACTACCTGGGCAAGCCCTTCAACCCGCGCGAGCTGGTCGCCCGCATCAAGGCGGTCCTGCGCCGCAGCGGCGGCGACGAGGCGCCCGCGCCCGAGCCCCGCATCTACGGCTTCGCCGGCTTCGAGGTCGATCCCGGCCAGCGCCGCGTCCTGGCCGCGGACGGCAGCGAGATCGAGCTGACCGGCGCCGAATTCGACCTGCTGCGGGTGTTCCTGGAACGGCCCGGGCGGCTGCTGTCGCGCGACCAGCTGCTGGATTTGACCCAGGGCCGCGACCGCGACCCGCTGGACCGTTCCATCGACGTGCTGATGAGCCGGCTGCGCCGCAAGCTGGCCGAGCGCCACGACGCGCCGATCTTTCGCACCGTCCGGAACGGCGGCTACCAGATGGCGGTGCCGGTCACCAGCCAGGGGGTGGCTGCGCCGTGAACTCGCTCCAGACCCGCATCGCGGCGCTCTTGATCGCGGCCATCGTCTCGGTGGTGCTGCTGGCGAGCTTTGCCGCCACCTGGGTCATGCAGCCGCCGGCGCCGCAGGCGACGATGGAGCCGGTGGCGCGCCAGATCCACATGACCATCGCGCTGATGGGCCACGGCCCGGCGCAGGACCGGCCCGGCCGGCTGCAGGTGGCGCCGGCCGGCGGCACGGCCGATCCGCACATGACCCGCTTCCTGCAAGGCGCGCTGCGGCGCACCGGCGCGCCGCTGCAGGCGCTGGTGACGCGCGAGGGGCCGCGCCAGCCGCTGACCGCCTCGGTCCGGGTCGGCGCGCAATGGCTGATCCTGCAGATCCCCGACCTGTCGCCGCCGCCCGGGCGCTGGAAGGTGCTGGCGCTGTGGCTGAGCCTGATCGTGCTCGGCAGCGCCGCGATCTCGATCCATGCCGCGCGGCGCCTGACCCGGCCCTTGCAGCTGATCGAGGATGCCGTCGACCGCGTCGGCCCGGACGGCACGCTGGAAACCATCCCCGAGACCGGCTCGGGCGAGGTGCAGGCCGCCGCCAAAGCGCTGAACCGGCTGTCGCGCCAGCTGCGCGGCGCCATGGAAAGCCGCATGCGCCTGGTCGCGGCGGCGGGCCACGACCTGCGCACGCCGATGACCCGCATGCGGCTGCGCGCCGAGTTCATCGAGGACGAGGCCGAGCGGGCGAAATGGCTCTCGGATCTCGAGGAGCTGGACATGATCGCCGACAGCGCCATCCGCCTGGTGCGGGAGGAGGTCGGCGTGGATGGCGTGCAGGTCCTGCGGCTGGACCGGCTGCTTCTGGACACCGCCGCCGAGCTGCGCGCCCAGGGCCACGCGGTCGAGACTGCCGCCCTGCCGCCGCTTCAGGTCAGCGCCGGCCCGATCGCGCTGAAGCGGGCGCTGCGCAACCTGATCGTCAATGCCGCGACCCATGGCGGCGGCGCCCGCGTGGCGCTGGTCCGCGACGGCCGCAACGCGGTGATCCGCATCGAGGACGACGGCCCCGGCGTGCCGCCAGACCTGATCGAACAGATCTTCGAGCCCTTCTTCCGCGTCGACCAGGCCCGGCGCAAATCCTTCCCCGGCGCGGGCCTGGGCATGGCGATCTCGCGCGAGATCATCGAGCGCCACCAGGGCAGCATCGCCGTCCGCAACCGCCAGCCGCACGGGCTGGAGCAGGTCTGCACCCTGCCCTGCGCCTAGGCCTCGGCCGCCTCGGCATGGTCGTGGGCGCAGAGCGCATGATTGCCCAGCACCTCGATCACCCGGCAATCGGCGATGCGCCCGCTGGTGCATTGCGCCAGCATGCGCTGCAATTCGTCGCGCAGCGCCTCGAGCCGGCGCAGCCGGGCATTGACCGCGGCCAGCTGGCGCCCGGCGATCAGGTCGGCGGCGGCGCAGGGCTTTTCGGGATCGTCGGCCAGCGCCAGCAATTCGCGGATATCCTCGAGCGAGAAGCCCAGCTCGCGCGCGTGGCGGATGAAGGCCAGCCGCTCGACCGCCGGCCGGTCATAGAGCCGCTGGTTGCCGGTGCTGCGCCCGGCCCGGGGCAGCAGCCCGATCTGTTCGTAATAGCGGATCGTGGGCACCTTGACCCCGGTCGCGCTGCTCAGCTTGCCGATGCTCAGCATGGAATGCCCCGTCTAAACCTGTATCGACTATAGATATGGGGCGCCCGGCCCGGGCGGCAAGCGGCGATTCCCGGTGGCGGCGCCGGGCCTGCCCGGAAAATCTGGCCGGAAATGTCAAATTCGCCGCTTGCCGCGCGAGTCGCGCGTTTCCGGCAAACCGTGGGAATTGCGGCGTTTTCGTGACGATCCGCCCTCGTCCGGCGCGGCAAGGCTTTTCTGTGGATCGGGACGGCTTTGTGATAAGCTCGCCCCACCAACAGGGATAGCCGGGCCAAGGCGCGAAACAGCGGCCAGCCGGCGCAGCCACGGGAAACGCCATGCAAGCGTCATGGATTCGCGGAGCCGTCGCATCGATGCTTCTGGGGCCCGAGGCCGACCCCGCCCAAGCGGCGGTCGAAAGGCCCATGCCGCTGGAAACCTTCGTCAGCCGCCTGGAACAGGAACGCGCCGGCAGCACCGACGGGACGCATTGCTGGCGCTCGGGCCAGCAGATCAGCCTGCCCAGCATCGGGGTGCTGGGCGAGGCCATCGCCCCCCGCCGCACCCTGGGCGAGGCGCTGCGGCTTTTCGCGCGCGGCTTTCCGGTGCTGCAATCGAACAGCTCGGTCACGCTGGAGGTCACCGGGGACGAGGCGCATGTCTCCTATCGCGTGCTCGACCCGCGCATCTGGCCACGCCGCGCCGATGCCGAGCTGACGCTGGGCCTGATCCGCGGCATCTGCGACCGCTATGCCGTCCCGCGCGAGGCGATCCAGGACCTGTGCTTCGAACACCAGCCCGACCGCGACCTGCGCGCGCTGGCCCGGCACCTGGGCCGGATGCCGCGTTTCGGCCAGGACGAGAACCGGATCACCTTTTCCGCCAGCGCGCTGTCGCATCGGCTGCGCGCCGAACCGCCGGGGGATGCGATGGAGCCCGCGAAACGCCTGGACGAGGCGCTGGTCGAATTGCGCCGCCAGACCCCGGTGTCGCAGCGCGTCCACGCGCTGATCCTGTCGCAGATGCAGCACGGGCTGGTGAACCAGGCCGATGTGGCCGCCCTGCTCGGCATGTCGGAACGCGGCTTGCGCCGGGCACTTGCCGCCGAAGGCCAGCCCTTCCATGCCATCCTCGAGGAATGCCGGCGCGCGCATGGCTTCGCGCTGCTGGTGAGGGGCGACCGGCTGTTCGGCGAGATCGCGCTGCTGCTGGGCTATTCCGATCAGACCGCGTTCTCGCGGGCGTTCTCGCGCTGGTATGGGGTTTCGCCGCGCGAGATCAGGAAGATGGGCGCCGAGGAGGTCAGCGTGATCCGCTGATCGAAGCAGCCCTCGCGCGCCGGGCCGCTATGGGCGATGAAGATGCGCGTGACCGGCCGGCGGTCGATGGCGGCCAGGATGCGCCGGCAGGCGGCATCGTCGATTTCCGAGAAGGCCTCGTCGAAGACCAGCACATCGGCCGGGCGCAGCAGCGCGCGGGCGATGGCGATGCGCTGGCGCAGCCCGCCCGACAGGTTGGCGCCGGTTTCGCTGACCGGCGTGTCGAGCCCGGCCTCGGCCCGCGCCCAGGGCGCCAGGTCGGCATCGGCCAGCGCCTGCCACAGCGCCGCATCCGAAGCCTCGGGCGCGGCCAGCCGCAGATTCTGCGCCAGCGTGCCGCGCAGGATCGCCGGGCGCTGCGCCAGATGCAGGATGCGCCCGGCCAGCGCCAGCGGGCGCAGGTCCGCCGCGTCCTGGCCGCCGACCAGCGCCCGGCCCTCGGCCAGCGCCGCGTCGCGGGTCAGGGTGGCGACCAGCCGCGACTTGCCGATGCCCGAGGGGCCGTCGATCAGCACCCGCTCTCCGGGCAGGATGGTGGCACTGACTGGATGGTGGTCGGCATGGGCGGCGCGGGCCTGGGCGAAGGCCAGGACCAGCGGCCCGTCGGGTGGCGCGGCGCCCTCGTCCGGGCGGGCGCTGGCGATGACCGCGCCCAGCCGGTCGGCCGCCACGCGCGCGCGGGCCTGGGCGTGATAGAGGCCCAGAAGGTTCCGCAGCGGCCCCGACATCATCCCGGCATAGGCCAGGAAGGCGACCAGCGTGCCGATCTGCCATTCGCCGCGCACCACCTGCCAGCCGCCGACCAGCAGGATGGTGCCGCGCATCAGGGCGGTGATGGTCTGGCTGACCGCGCCCACCGTCTCGGACCACAGCCGCTGCCGCATCAGCCCGCCGATCTGCTGCCCCTGGGCGGTGCGGAAACCGGCCTCGCGCTGGTCGAGCGCGCCGAGCCCGCGCAGCGTCGCCCGCGCCGCCAGCGTCTCGGCCATCTGCGAGGACAGAGCGCCGCGCTGGCCGCGCACCGTCTCGGCCAAGGCGCGCGTCCTGGGCCGGGCGCGGGACAGGAACCACAGCTCGAAGGGCGCGGCGATCAGCGGCAGCGCCGCCATGCGCCAGTCGAGCGCCAGCATCAGCGCAAAGCCGCCGGCCAGCCGGAACACCGCGCCGACCGCGACCAGCACCGTGTCGAAGGCAAAGCTCTGGATCTCGGCGCAATCGCCGTCGAGCCGCGCCATCGCCTCGCCCAGCGGCAGGTCGGGACGCTCGGGGTCGCGCGCCAGCGCGGCACCGAACAGCCGCCCGCGCAGATCGGCCAGCATCCGCGCCGAGGCGCGCAGGTGCAGCATGGCATTCGCCATGCCGAAACCCACCGCCCCCAGCCCCAGCGCAAAGGACAGCCCGGCCCAGAACATCAGCGCGCCCATGTCGCGCGCCATGATGCCGGCGTCGATCACCTGCCGGGTCAGCATCGGCATCGCCAGCCCCAGCGCCGCCGCCGCCAGCGAGGCCGCCAGCACCAGGGCCGCCGAGGGCAGCGCCCGCGCCATGACCGGCGTGATCCAGGCCGCGGCCTCGGGGCCAAGGATCAGACGCGCCAGTTTCGGAGCCAGCCGCAGCGCGGCCTTGGCGGCAAGCCTAGCCATCGGCGCGCTTCCTTTCCGCACCGTGATGGCAGGCACGGGCCGCAAGCGCCGCCACCGCGCCAGGCCCGTCCAGGGACCCGGTCGCGGCCATGATCGCCGCCAGGTGCCCGGCGATGCGGGCCGCGCCGATGCTGGCGCCACCCATGCCGATGGCGCCATGCTCGGGCGAATTGCACCAGGCACCGAACAGCGCCGGGCCGAGTTGCGAGAGTTCGTCCCAGCCGCAGCGCGCGTCGCCGGTGGCGCCGATCACGCCGGGATAGGCGGCGGGGAAACAGGGCGCGCCGCGCGCCGGATGGGCCGAGACCAGCACGGCGCCCTGCCCCAGCAGCGCCGCGCAGGCCGCACGCAGCGGCGCGCGGTCGGCGGCCAGGCCCAGGCTCATGCAGATCACCTGGGGCCGTTCGGCGCCCATGGCGTGAAACCAGCGCAGCGCGGCGGCGATGCGCAGCGCGCTGGTCACCGGGCGGTCGTCGAAGACCTGCGCATGCAGGATCGCCGCGCCTGGGCAGGCGCGGCGGATGATCGCGGCGACGGCGGTGCCATGGCCCAGCCCGTCGGGCCGCGCCGGCGCGACCGAGCCGTCGGCCAGGAAGGCGCGGGCCGGGTCCAGCGGATCGTCGGGGCCGGGGCCGCTGTCGATCACCCCGACCCGCAGCATGTCATTCGTCCCGCTGGAACAGCCGCACCGAGGCGAGCGACATCGAGGCATTCGCCGGCAGGTCGACCTGGCCCTTCTTTTCCAGCGTCTCGGCGTCATAGGCCGCCAGATCCCCCAGCGCGCCGCCCAGCCAGACCGTCTTGCCGTCAGAGCTGACATTGACCGAGTAATAGCTGTGCGGCAGGTCTACGCGCTTGAGCGACGTGTCGTTCACCAGGTCGAAACTTTCGAGCACGTTATAGGCGCCGAAGGCGCGGTCCTTGGCCGGGTTCACCGCGGTCGAGAAATAGAACACGTCCATCACCCGGACCTCGCGCATGGCCATGTCGCCGCTGCCCAGGTCCATGGTCAGCATGCCGGTGCGATAGGCCTGCGGATCGGCCGCATCCATGTCCTTGCGCGAGGTGTAGAACGGCACCGCCATCACGCCCGAGCTTTCATGCTGGCTCCAGACCGCCAGCACGTCGGGCTGGGCATAGGTCTCGGGCTGCCAGCTCTGGATCGGCTTGTCCTCGATCGGCTTGCCGGTGGCGGCGTCCAGCACATGCATGGCGCGGCCCAGACCGTAAAGCCTGGTCCCGTCCAGCGAATAGGCCAGGAGCGTGATCTGGCGCGGCGCCTCGAAGCGGGTCTTCAGCGCCAGCGTCTCGGCGTCGTAAAGCGCGATGCGGGTGGGCTGGACCTCGAAATGCGTCGGCGCCAGTTTCACCGGGCTTTCATAGATCGCCAGCGTCTTGCCGTCGGGGGAAAGCGTCGCGCCGAACAGGCTTTTCACCCGCTCCTCGGGGGTGGACAGGTCGATGCGGCCCAGCGTCTCGCCGGTCACGAGATCGACCTTGACCAGGCTTTCGGACTTGTTGACCGTGGCATAGGCGATCCTGCCGCCCGGCGCGACCATCGGCACCATGGGCGTGGGGCCGGCATCGTCGATCTCGATCACCTTCTCGACCGCCATCTTCTGGGTATCGACCACGACCAGCTTGTTGGGCCGTGCCGGGGCCAGGATATAGTCATGCGCGGCAGCCGGGCCGGCCAGCGCCAGCGCGGCCGCAAGCATCAGGGATTTGCGCATCAGGACGAGCCTTTCGTTTCCGGGAACACCGATTGCAGCTTGCGCCAGTCCTGCATGACGTCGTCGGCGCCGGCGCTCCAGTTCGGATAGGTGTTCAGCGTGTCGGCCACCTGCGCCGGCCACCAGCAGGGATCGGCGCAGCCATACAGGTCGGCCTCCATCGGCTGGCACAGGTTCGAGACGGCGCCGAAGGCGTCCACCTCCCAGCCCGGGTCGAAGGAGGTGGTGCAGCCGACCAGCGAATTCATCGCCACGACCTCCTCCTCGCGGCCCAGGGCCTCGGCTTCGACGAAGGCCTTCGCCTTGGCGTTGGCGGGGATCAGATGTTTCATTGGAGATGCTCCCTTGCTGGGCCGGACCGGGTGATCCGGGGTTCCAATTGGCTGCGGAAGAAGGACGGGTTGGCCTGCATGATGCGGACATAGGATTCGATGCCGAAATCGACCCAGTCCCGCATCAGGTCGCAGTAATGCCAGACCGGCGCGAAGGGGTCGCCTTGCCGGGCATAGCTTTCGTGATAGCAGCCGCCGGCGCAGATGCTGCGGATGCGGCAGGTCTTGCAGCCGAAGGCGCTGCGGTCCTGCGCGGTCTCGATGAAGCCGGCGAGCTTGGGGATGTCGATGCCGGTTTCGACATTGCCATAGGTCGGCTGGTTCGAGCCGACGAAGCGGTGGCAGAGGTGCAGCTCGCCCTCCTTGTCCACGGCGAGCATCCCCAGGCCCGCGCCGCAGGGCACCGCCTTCTTGGTGCCCTGGGCGATGTCGGTCAGCAGTTGGTGCATGTTGGAAAAGCCGATGTTCTCGCCCCGGCAGGCGGCCTCGACATAGCGCCGGCCCAGGGTCTTCATGTCCTCGAAGGCGCCCTTCAGCGCCTCCTGGTCCAGGTTGAAGACCGCGATCGGCCCCGAGGTCGCCGGGCCGAAGCCGACCTCGTGAAAGCCCAGTTCGTTCTTCAGGTGGTCGTGGATGCCGATGACGTCGGTCACGCCGCGCGTCAGCGTCACCCGCACGCCGACCGGGCGCGAGCGATAGCGCGCAAGCAGCATCCGCACATTGCGCGCCACCAGGTCATAGGTGCCCTTGCCGCCCACGGTCTTGCGGTTCGCGTCATGCAGCGCCTTGGGGCCGTCCATGCTGACCGTCAGCGCAAAGCGATGCGCGTCGAACCAGTCGACCAGTTCCGGCGTTAGCAGCGTGGCATTGGTGGTCAGCGAGAAATCGACCGTCTTGCCGAGTTCCGCCGCGCGCGGCAGGGCATAGGCCACCACCTCGCGGATCAGGGCCATGTTCGACAGCGGCTCGCCGCCGAAGAACACCACGTTCACCCGGTCACGGGCATGGGCCTGCTTCAGCAGCAGCTCGAAACTGGCCTTAGCCGTCTGAAAGCCCATCTTCTGGCCCTTGGCGGGGGTGGTCAGGTCTTCCTTGTAGCAATAGGTGCAGGCCAGGTTGCAGCCGGTGTTCACGTTCAGGATGATCGTGGACAGCGGGATCTCCTCGACCTTCGCGATGGGGCGCGGGGTGTCCGCCGCATCGGCATCGCGCAGGATATCGAGCGCCAGGAAGCTGTGCAGGCAGTCGGCCAGGGTGTCGGGGGCGTGACGCGCGCCCAGTTCGGCGCGCATCACATCGGGATCGACGGCGGGCGAGCGGCGGAACAGGTCATAGACGTCGCGCGCCACGCCGTCGAGCTCGAACAGGCTGGTCGTCGGCACATGCATCAGCATGGCATGGCCGTCGACATCGACGCGGTGGGCATTGTGGCGGATCAGGGTCAGGGCTCCCATGGCGTCACCGGATAGGCGCGTCGACAAAGCGCTGGACCGTGGCGTAGAGATGCGCCTCGGCACTCAGCGGCTGGTCGCCCTCGGTGACGGTGGCGATCACCTTGAGATTGCCCGCGTTGTTGGTCTGGCGCGGGCGCTCGGGGTTCGGCCCGGCGTCGGCCGGCACGAAAAGCCCGGTGTCGTCGATCGAGCCCGAATATTTCGCGTCCTGCATCGCAATGGCCTCCTCGTCGAAATTGTCCACCGCCCAGGCGGCCGGGAAGGCGCCCAGAGGAATGTCGTCCTCGGTCGCCGGCTTGCCGTCGGCGCCGTCAAGCCAGCCCAGGGCCTCGAACTGCGCCGGCGCCTTGGGGATCGGCCCGCCATTGCCGCCGATGCGCGCCATCGCCATCTCGGGCGAGATGCTGATGCGGTCGGGGCGGTCATAGGCGACCAGTTCCACCGCCTGCCCGCCCAGCTGGACCGAGACCGGCCCGGCCGCGCCCGCCGCCGTCAGCTCCAGCACCGCGACGCCGTCCTTGACCGATTGCACCCGGCCGGTCACGCCTTCGGGCAGGGTCAGCGCATCGGACAGGCCCGCGCCCGCAACCCGGATCTCGGTCGGGGCGCCGATCTTCAGCCGGGCGGGCTGGGCGGCCAGCACCTGCGGCGCGGAATCCGGACGAACCGCCGCCAGCCTGCCGCCGATCACGTCGCTGTCGGCGTGATACCAGCGCCCGTCGAAGCGGCCGTCACGGAAGGCAAAGACCTGGCGGATCTGGGTCTTGCCGTCGCTCAGCGTCGCGCGCCATTCGCCCTCGCCCAGGATCCGGCCGCTGCCGCTGTAGCTTTCGCTGCCGTCGGCGAAGTCCAGCTGCATGGTCACCTGGTAATCCTCGCCGGCCCTGGTCACGACCAGCGCGCCGGTATAGTCGCCGCGCCCCGGCTGGCGCCCGGCCAGCACATAGCGGCCCGAGGCATCGCCCGCGAAGGGCCCGACCGGCTCGCCCAAGGGATAGGTCTTGGCCAGGAAGGGCATGATCTCGGCCTGGGCGATGCCCCACCAGTCGCGGTCCCGCGCCAGCGCCTGGTATTCCAGGGTCGGGAACTGGCCCAGGTGGAAGTTCACCAGATGCGTCCAGTCCTCGGCCGTGCGGCGTTGCAGCGCCACGCGGGCATAGGAATGGCAGCGACCGCAGGTCTGGGTCATCTGCACGTCCGGGCCCTCGTCGAAGGCCACCGGCTCGCGTTCCAGGATATAGCGGCGGCCCTCGGTCTCGGCCAGCGACAGGCCGCGGGTGTCCGAGAGGTAGCGCACGATGGCGCTGCGTTCCTCGGGCTCCAGCGCGACGCCGTGGTTGCGCATCATCCGGGTCACGGTCATGTCCCAGCCCTCGGGCGTCTTGCGCGCGGCGTCGATGCGTTCCCAGCTTCCGTCCTCGTGCTTGACGTGGCAGGCGGCGCAGGCGTTCTGCAACACCTCCTCGCCGGTCACCGCCAGCGCCGGCACGGCGGCGGCAAGGGCTGTGGCCGAGACCAGCGCGATTCGGGTGAGTGGCTTCATGTCGGCTCCTCTGGCTCGTCAGGGCGCGCGGGCCCCGATTGCGATAGGGTCCAGAAAAGCGCCGGGGCGGATTGGATTCTTGTCATTCCCGGCCAGAATCGCGACAGATCGTCGCGCCGGCCGGCTTTGGCCGGAAATGTCAGGTCCGCCGCCGCTGCTGCGGGCCAGACTGCCGAAAACACCGGCAGCAAGGGGGCGCGGATGGCGCATGACGCCGATCTGATCGTGCTGGGCGGCGGTCCGGCCGGGGCGATCTCGGCCTGGCTTGCCGCGCGCGACGGGCTTCGCGTGCTGCTGGTCGATCCGGGCCGCAGCCGGCCCCGCCCCGAGGGGCTGAGCCCGCGGCTGCATCGCTGGCTGGACGGCCAGGGGCTGCTCGCGGGGTTTCACGGCATCCTGGGGCCGCTGCGCCGGCAGGTGGACTGGGCAGGCATCAGCGAAGGCAACAGCGAGCGGGTGGTCGAGCGCGCCGCCCTCGACGCGCATCTGCGCGGCTGCGCGCAGGCGGCGGGTGCCCGGCTGGTCGCGGGCAATGGCCGCCCCGAACCGGGCGGCGTCGCGCTGAGCGCCGGGCGGCTGCGGGCGCCGCTGGTCATCGACGCCCGGGGCCGGGCGGCGCCGGCGGGACTGGGCAAGGCGCCGGCGACACTGGCGCTGTCCGGCTGGGCGCGGGCCGACCTGCCGCCCGGCATCCGGCTGGCCGCCCATGCCGGTGGCTGGCTGTGGCGGGTGGCGCTGCCCGACGGCCGGGTCTGGGTGCAGGCGCTGATGGATGCGGCGGGTCAGGACGGATCGGGGTCGCGCGGGCCGGGTCAGCGCCTGTCGGCCGCCATGGCCGCCGCCGAGCCGGCGCTGGCCGGCGCCCCGCTGATCGGCCCGGTGCTGGCGCGCGAGGCGGCGCCGCGCCTGCCCCGGCCGCTGGGCGACCTTTCCCTGCTGCCGGTCGGGGATGCGCTGGCGGCGATGGATCCGCTCTCGGGCCACGGCCAGTTCTGGGCGGTGTCCAGCGCGCTGGCGGTCGCCGCCGTGCGCCGCACGCTGGACGCGCGGCCGGGCGACGACGCCTTGTGCCGGCGCTTCCTGATGCGGCGCGCGCATGAGACCAGCCTGCACCAGGCCCGCGTCGGCCGCGATTTCCTGCGCGCCGAGCCGCGTTTCCGCGACCAGCCGTTCTGGCGCGCCCGGCTGGACTTTCCGGACGACCTGCCGGCCTCCGACGCCCCGTCCCGCCCCGAGATCGCCGCCGCCGTGGTGGTCGAGAACGGGCTTCTGGCCGAGCGCGAGGTGCTGCGCACCGCCGCCGCGCCGCAGGGCATCGGCTGGTTCGGCACCATCCCGGCGGCCGAGGCCTTTCGGCTGTGGCAGGCGCAAGGGCCGGCCGGGCTGGTCGCGCGCTGGGGCGCGGCGGGCGAGGCGGTGGCGCGGCAGATCGCGGCGGGCTGAGCCTAGCCCGCGCCGAAGCGCCATTCGCCCGCGCCCAAGGCCGGGGCGGCGCGGTCGGCGACCAGCGGGCTGCGGGAAAACCGCAGCGGGCTGCGCAGCCCCGGGATGCCCTCGGGCGCGATGCGCAAGCCGCGCGCGGTAACCTGGCGGTCGGCCAGGGCCTCGGCCACGTCGTTGACCGGGCCGGCGGGGACGCCCGCACTCTCCAGCGCCGCGATCAGGGTGGCGCGGGTGAATCGGCGCGTGGCCGCCGCCAGCAAGGGCACCAGCCGGTCGCGATGCGCGACCCGGGCCGGGTTGGTGGCGAAATCCGGCTCGGCCGCCAGCGCGGGCAGTTCCAGCACCCGGCACAGCGCCGCGAATTGCCGGTCATTGCCGCAGGCCACGATCAGATGCCCGTCCGAGGCCGGAAACAGCTGATAGGGCACGATATTCGGATGCGCATTGCCCAGGCGATGCGGCACCACCCCGCCCAGCAGGTAATTCGTCGCCTGGTTCGCCAGCACTGCCACGCCGCAATCCAGCAGCGACAGGTCCAGGTGCTGCCCCTGCCCCGAGCGTTCGCGTTCCGCCAGAGCCGCCTGCACGGCGATCACGCCGTAAAGCCCGGTGAAGATGTCGATCCAGGCCACGCCGACCTTCTGCGGCTCGCCGCCCGGGTCTCCGGTCAGGTCCATGATCCCCGACATGCCCTGGATCAGGAAGTCATAGCCCGGCTGCGCCGCGCGCGGCCCGTCCTGGCCGAAGCCGGTGATCGAGGCATAGACCAGCCGCGGATTGCGCGCCGCAAGCGTGTCGTAATCCAGGCCGAACTTGCGCAACCCGCCCAGCTTGAAGTTCTCGACCACGACATCGGCCTGGTCGATCAGCCCGCGCAGCCGGTCGAGATCGGCCGGATCGTTGAAATCGCAGGTGACCGAGGTCTTGCCCCGGTTCGCGGCGTGGAAATAGGCGGCGACGGTTTCCATGCTGCCGTCGGCGCGCGGCCGCTCGATGAAGGGCGGGCCCCAGCGGCGGGTGTCGTCGCCCTCGGGCGCCTCGACCTTGACGACCTCGGCACCCAGGTCGGCGAGGGTCTGGCCGATCCAGGGACCGGCCAGGATGCGGGCCAGCTCGACCACCCGCAGCCCCTTCAGCGGCGCCTCAGCCAAAGGCCTGGATCCCGGTCTGGGCACGGCCGAGGATCAGCGCATGCACGTCATGCGCGCCCTCATAGGTGTTCACGGTCTCCAGGTTCTGCGCGTGGCGCATGACGTGATATTCGATGGAAATGCCGTTGCCGCCATGCATGTCGCGGGCCATGCGGGCAATGTCCAGCGCCTTGCCGCAATTGTTGCGCTTGACGATGGAGACCATCTCGGGCGCCATCCTGCCCTCGTCGAACAGCCGCCCGACGCGCAAGGACGCCTGCAGACCAAGCGCGATCTCGGTCTGCATGTCGGCAAGCTTCTTCTGGTAAAGCTGCGTCGCAGCCAGCGGCCGGTTGAACTGGTGGCGGTCGAGCCCGTATTGGCGGGCGCGGAACCAGCAATCCTCGGCCGCGCCCATGGCGCCCCAGCTGATGCCGTAGCGGGCGCGGTTCAGGCAGCCGAAGGGGCCGCCCATGCCCTCGGTGCCGGGCAGCAGCGCGTCCTCGCCGACCTCGACATCCTCCATGACGATCTCGCCGGTGACCGAGGCGCGCAGGGACAGCTTGCCCTCGATCTTCGGCGCCGACAGGCCCTTCATGCCCTTTTCCAGCACGAAGCCGCGCACCTTGCCGCCATGCGCGTCCGACTTGGCCCAGACCACGAAGACATCGGCGATGGGCGCGTTGGTGATCCACATCTTGGCGCCCGACAGCACATAGCCGCCCTCGACCTTCTTCGCGCGGGTCTTCATCCCGGCGGGGTCAGAGCCGGCATCGGGCTCGGTCAGGCCGAAGCAGCCGATGAATGCGCCCGAGGCCAGTTTCGGCAGGTATCTGCGCTTCTGCGCCTCGCTGCCGTAAGCCTCGATCGGATACATCACCAGCGAAGACTGCACCGAGGCCATGCTGCGATAGCCCGAATCGATGCGCTCGATCTCGCGCGCGACCAGGCCGTAGGCGACATAGGAGGCGCCGACGCCGCCATATTCCTCGGCCACGGTGACGCCCAAGAGTCCGGCCGCGCCCATCTCGCGAAAGATCTCGGGGTCGGTGGTCTCATGCAGATAGGCATCCTTGACGCGCGGGGCCAGCGACGCCTGGGCGAAGGCGGCGGCGCTGTCCCGGATCATGCGCTCTTCCTCGCTGAGCTGGTCGTCCAGCAGGAAAGGGTCGTTCCAGGTGAAGGGGGCGGATTTTCCGGCCATGGCACACTCCTCATGTTGCGACATTGCTACCGCGGATCGCGCCGGGGTGCTAATGATGTCTTGTCCGCAGATCATGAGTTTCGCGCATGAACCGACCGGCCCGCCCCGGCTATACGCCCAGCATCCAGGAGTTGCGCGCGCTGGTCCTCTGCGCCGAGACCGGCTCGGCCTCGCGCGCGGCCGAGGCGCTCAACCTGACGCAAAGCGCCGTCAGCCGTGCCATCCGCACGCTGGAGGAGCGGCTGGGCGTGCGGCTGTTCCGGCGCGTGCGGCAACGGCTGATCCTGTCGGACGCCGGCCGGGCGCTGGTGCGCGATTCGCGCGAGATCCTCGACCGGCTGGAACGCTCGGCGCGGATGGTGATGTCCTTCGGCGACGGCGGCGAGGTGCTGCGGCTGGCGGCGCTGCCGACATTCGCCGCCATGTGGCTGATCCCGCGCCTGCCGGATTTCGCGCGGATCCATCCGCAGGTCTCGATCGACCTGACCGCCGCGCTGGGGCCGGTGGACTTCGCGGACAGCCCCTTCGACGCCGCCCTGCAACGCGCCGAATTCGCCCGTCCCGGCGCGCGGGTGACGCCGCTGGTGCGGGAAAACCTGGTGGTGGTGGCGGCGCCGGGGCTGGTCGGGCCGGCCGACCCCGAGTCGGCGGCGCTGATGCGCTGGCCGCTGATCCAGCAGGCGACGCGGCCGGAACTGTGGAGCGACTGGTTCGCGCTGGCCGGAGTCGATGCCTTCGACCGCATGCGCGGGCCGCGGCTGCAGCATTTCGACATGGTGATCGCGGCGGCGCAGGCGGGCTTGGGCATTGCGCTGCTGCCCGACATCTTCGCCGCCGCCGCGCTGCGGGCCGGCAGCCTGCGCCAGGTCAGCCCGCTGGTGCTGCCCGGGCGCTGGCCCTATGGCCTGATCCGCCCGCAGGGCCAGGACAGCGCCGCCCTGGCAGCTTTCGCCGCTTGGCTGGAGCGCATTGCCGAAAACGAAGACGCCCGGGACTGAGCCCGGGCGTCTGGCCGATCAGGCGCCGCCCTTGAAGTCCATCCGGCCGGCCAGCAGCACCGCCACGGTCGAGCAGACCGCGCCCGAGAGCAGATAGAGCCCCGCCGCCGGCAGCCCGAGCCAGGTCGAGAGCAGCAGCGCGGTCAGCGGCGCGAAGCCGGCGCCGAAGAGCCAGGCCAGGTCCGAGACGATGGCCGAGCCGGTATAGCGGTTGCGCGCCTCGAACAGCGAGCCGACCGCGCCCGAACTTTGCCCGAAGCTGAGCCCCAGGATGAAGAAGCCGACGATCATGTAGACCGTCTCGCCGGTCTGGCCGGCCGACAGAAGCAGCGGCGCCATGATCGCGAAGACGCCGATGGCCAGCGCGCCGACCAGCAAGAGTTGCTGGCGCCCGATGCGATCGGCCAGGAAGCCCGACAGGAAGATCGCGGCGATGCCGGCACAGGCGGCAACCGCCTCGATCACCAGGAAGCTGACCAGGGTTTCATTGGTGTAGAGGAAGATCCAGGACAGCGGATAGACCGTGACCATGTGGAACATGGCAAAGCTCGCCAGCGGCACGAAGATGCCCAGAAGCACCGTCGGCCCGTCCTCGGCCAGCGTCGAGCCCAGCCGGGTCGGCTGCAATTCGCGCGATTCGAACAGCTGGGTGAACTCGTCGGTGGCGACGATGCGCAGCCGGGCGAACAGCGCCACGACGTTGACCGAGAAGGCGACGAAGAACGGGTAGCGCCAGCCCCAGTCCAGGAAATCCGCCTCGGACAGGTTCGAGGCGAGATAGGCGAAAAGCAGGCTGGCGACGATCAGCCCGATCGGCGCGCCAAGCTGCGGGATCATGGCGTAGAAGCCGCGCCGGTTCCTGGGCGAGGTCAGCGCCAGAAGCGACGGCATGCCGTCCCAGGCGCCGCCAAGCGCCAGCCCCTGCCCGATCCGCAGCACCGCCAGGATGACGACGGCCCAGGCCCCGGCGGTCTCGTAGCTGGGGATCAGGCCCATGGCCACGGTGGCGGTGCCCATCAGGAACAGCGCCACGGTCAGCTTGGTCACCCGGCCATGGCGGCGGTCCAGCGCCATGAACAGCGCCGAGCCCAGCGGCCGCACCAGGAAGGCCAGCGCCAGCAGCGCGAAGGACAGAAGCGTTCCGGTCAGCGGATCGGTGAAGGGAAAGATCCGCTGCGGGAACACGATCACCGAGGCGATGGCAAAGACGAAGAAGTCGAAGAATTCGGAGGTTCGTCCGATGATGACGCCCACGGCGATGTCAGAGGGCGAAACCGCATGCCCCTGATGCTTGGAAACCGGGGCGGCAGGGCGGCCGGCATGGGCCGAATGTGAGGTGCTCGACATGGCGGTGATTTCGATCTGATCCAGATTCCGGCCGGGCTTGGGCCTGAGCCGCCCGGCGTCCCGCCCCTTCCCTGCATCAGAAGCGGGGCGGACTGCATAGGGCAAAACGTCGCATGTCGCCTTGACCAAGATCAAGGTAGGCAGACGCCACTTGCCCGGTGCATTCCCGACTCACTCGCCTTGCGCCACCCATCGGACAGCAGGTAGTCCAATGAAAAGAAAAGATAAAATCATCCGCTTCGCGGGGCTTTCGCTTCTGATCCCGCTTGCCGCGTGCAAGGCCGAGGTGCTGGCCCCCGCCGGTGACGTTGCGGCACGCCAGCGCGACCTCCTGGTCATGTCGACGCTTTTGATGCTGATCATCATCGTGCCGGTGATGGCGCTGACGGTGTGGTTCGCGTTGAAATATCGCGCGAAAAATCGTGCGGCCGATTACGCGCCCGACTGGGACCATTCGACCAAGCTGGAGTTCGTGATCTGGGCGGCGCCGCTCTTGATCATCATCTCGCTGGGGGCGCTGACCTGGGTCGGCACCCATCTTCTGGACCCCTATCGCCGGCTCGACCGCATCAGCGAGGACGTGCCTGCCACGCATGACATGCAGCCCTTGCGGGTCGATGTGGTGGCGATGGACTGGAAATGGCTCTTCATCTATCCCGATCAGGGCATCGCCACGGTGAACGAGCTGGCCGTGCCGGTGGACCGGCCGGTCGAATTCACGCTGACCTCGACCTCGGTGATGAACGCCTTCTACATCCCGGCCATGGCGGGCATGATCTATGCCATGCCGGGGATGCAGACCAAGCTGCACGGCGTCTTCAACAACCCGGGCGAATACAAGGGCATCGCCTCGCATTATTCCGGCCACGGCTTCTCGGGCATGCATTTCAAGACCTTCGCCACGGATCAGGCGGGCTTCGACGCCTTCGTCGAAAAGACCCGCGCCGGTGGCGGCACGCTGGACCGCGCCCGTTACCTGCAGCTTGAGGCGCCCAGCGAGAACGTGCCGCCGATGCAGTTTGCCAAGGTCGACCCGACGCTGTTCCAGCGCGTGGTGAACATGTGCGTGGCCGAGGGCAGGATGTGCATGGCCGAGATGATGGCCATCGACCGCCAGGGCGGCGCCGGCCTGGCCGGCACCATGAACACCGCGCCCAGCCATGACGCACAGGCCCGCGGCAGCCGCGCGCCGGTGCTGGGCTGGTCGCCGTTCCAGGTGGCGAGCTATTGCACGCCCGAGGATTCGGCGCTGATGTTCGGCCGCACCGCCCAGGTGGTGCAGGCGCCGATGGACCTGACGCCGCTGCGCGGGCGCGCGCTGACCCCGCCACGGAGCGCGCTCGCCCCTTCGCATGACAATGACGTGACCCAGCTCGACCCGGCCCCGGGTCAGGCGCGGAATTTCTGATCGGACCCGTCCATGGCTACGTTTTCCAACGAAACCACCTTTCTTTTCGGCCGCCTGAACTGGGATGCCATCCCGAAGGAGCCCATCGTCTGGGCCACCTTCGTCGCCGTCGCCATCGGTGGCGTCGCGCTTGTGGCGGCGCTGACGAAATACCGGCTCTGGGGCTGGCTCTGGAGGGAGTGGTTCACCTCGGTCGATCACAAGAAGATCGGCATCATGTATGTGGTGCTGGCGCTGATCATGTTCGTGCGCGGCTTTGCCGATGCGGTGATGATGCGGCTGCAGCAGGTCTGGGCCTTCGGCGGCTCCGAGGGCTATCTCAACAGCCACCACTACGACCAGATCTTCACGGCGCATGGCGTCATCATGATCTTCTTCGTGGCCATGCCCTTCATCACCGGGCTGATGAACTATGTCGTGCCCTTGCAGATCGGCGCGCGCGACGTGTCCTTTCCGTTCCTGAACAATTTCTCGTTCTGGATGACGGTGGGCGGCGCGATCATCACCATGGTCTCGCTGTTCGTCGGCGAATACGCCCAGACCGGCTGGCTGGCATTCCCGCCGCTGTCGGGCATCGGCTACAGCCCCTGGGTCGGGGTGGATTACTATATCTGGGGCCTGCAGGTCGCCGGCGTCGGCACCACGCTGTCGGGCATCAACCTGCTGGTCACCATCCTGAAGATGCGGGCGCCGGGCATGACGATGATGCGCATGCCGATCTTCACCTGGACCTCGTTCTGCGCCAACATCCTGATCGTCGCCTCGTTCCCGGTGCTGACCATGACGCTGATCCTGCTGACGCTGGACCGCTATGTCGGCACCAACTTCTTCACCAACGACCTTGGCGGCAATCCGATGATGTATATCAACCTCATCTGGATCTGGGGCCACCCCGAGGTCTATATCCTGATCCTGCCGCTGTTCGGCGTCTTCTCGGAAGTCACCTCGACCTTCTCGGGCAAGCGGCTTTTCGGCTATTCCTCGATGGTCTATGCCACCGTCTGCATCACGGTGCTGTCCTATCTGGTCTGGCTGCACCACTTCTTCACCATGGGCTCGGGCGCGTCGGTGAACTCGTTCTTCGGGATCACCACGATGATCATCTCGATCCCGACCGGGGCCAAGCTCTTCAACTGGCTCTTCACCATGTATCGCGGCCGCATCCGCTATGAGCTGCCGATGATGTGGACGGTGGCCTTCATGCTGACCTTCGTCGTGGGCGGCATGACGGGCGTGCTGCTGGCGGTGCCGCCTGCCGACTTCGTGCTGCACAACTCGCTGTTCCTGATCGCGCATTTCCACAACGTCATCATCGGCGGCGTGCTGTTCGGCCTGTTCGCGGCGATCAACTTCTGGTGGCCCAAGGCCTTCGGCTTCAAGCTGGACGTGTTCTGGGGCAAAGTCTCGTTCTGGTTCTGGGTCGTCGGCTTCTGGGTCGCGTTCATGCCGCTTTACGTGCTGGGGCTGATGGGCGTGACGCGCCGGCTGCGGGTCTTCGACGATCCCGACCTGCGGATCTGGTTCGCCATCGCGGCCTTTGGCGCCGTGCTGATCGCCTGCGGCATCGCGGCCATGTTCGTGCAGTTCGGCGTCTCGATCCTGCGCCGCAACCGCGCCGATTACCGCGACGTGACGGGCGATCCCTGGGACGGCCGCACGCTGGAATGGGCGACCTCGTCGCCGCCACCGGACTATAACTTCGCCTTCAACCCGATCTCGCACGGGCTCGACAGCTGGTGGGAGATGAAACAGGCCGGCGTGCCGCGCCCGACCTCGGGCTTCATGGATATCCACATGCCCAGGGGCACCGGCACCGGGGTGATCCTGGCCGCGCTGTCGACGATCTGCGGCCTGGCGCTGGTCTGGTACATCTGGTGGCTGGCGGCCGTCAGCTTCCTCGGCATCATCGCGGTCTCGATCGCGCATACCTTCAACTACAACCGCGACCATTACATCCCGGTCTCCGAGGTTCAGGCGACCGAGGATGCCCGGACGCGCCAGCTTGCGCAGGGGGCCTGAGCCATGAGCAGCACGACCACCGACACCATGGGCCAGTATTGGGAGCTTGAGCCCCATCACCACCCCGAGGGCGCCTCGACCAGCCTGGGCTTCTGGGTCTATCTGATGAGCGACTGCCTGATGTTCGCGGTGCTCTTCGCGGTCTTCGGCGTGCTGGGCACCAGCTTTGCCGCCGGGCCGGGGCCGAAGGACCTGTTCGACCTGGAACTGGTCGCGGTCAACACCGCGATGCTGCTCTTGTCCTCGATCACCTTCGGCTTCGCCATGCTCGCCATGGCCAAGGGCGACAAGGGCGGCACGCTGCGCTGGCTGGCGGTGACGCTGTTCTTCGGCCTGTGCTTCCTGGGCATCGAGCTTTACGAATTCGCGCATCTCCTGCACGAGGGCGCGGGTCCGCAACGCTCGGGGTTCCTGTCGGCCTTCTTCACGCTGGTCGGCACGCACGGGCTGCACGTCACCTTCGGCTCGATCTGGCTCATCACGCTGATGGTGCAGATCATGCAGAAGGGGCTGATCCCGGCCAACCAGCGCCGCATGGCCTGCCTGTCGATGTTCTGGCACTTCCTCGACGTCATCTGGATCGGCGTCTTCACCTTCGTCTATCTGCTGGGGATGATCTGATGTCTGCCCATTCGCATCACGACCACGACCATCACGGCGACAGCCACGACCATGGCAGCTTCGGCTCCTACATGAAGGGCTTCGTGCTGTCGGTGATCCTGACGGCGATCCCCTTCGCAATCGTCATGTCCGGCGGTTTCGAAAGCCGGGGCCTGACGGCGCTGGTCATCATCGCCTTTGCGGTGGTGCAGATCCTGGTCCACATGGTCTATTTCCTGCACATGACCGGCAACCAGGAAGAGGGCTGGACGCTGATGTCCACCATCTTCACCATCGTCATCGTGGTGATCCTGCTCGCCGGCTCGATCTGGGTCATGTATCACATGAACACCAACATGATGCCGCAGATGGACCACGAGGCGATGCAGGGCTTCGGCTCGTGATGCTGCACCGGCTGGCGCTGCTGACCGGGGCGCTGGCGATTTTCCTGGGCTTCTGCGCGCTCGGCGTCTGGCAGGTCCAGCGCCTGGCCTGGAAGACCGACCTGATCGCGCGGGTCGAGGCGCGGCTGGCTGCCGCCCCGGTCCCTGCCCCCGGCCCCGCCGATTGGGCGGGGCTTTCCCCGGCCGACGAATATCGCCGGGTCTCGGCCCGGGGCCGCTATGCCGAGGGCGCCGACACGCTGGTCAAGGCGGTGACGTCGCGCGGCCCGGGCTTCTGGGTGATAACGCCGCTGACCACGCCCGACGGCTGGACCCTACTCATCAACCGCGGCTTCGTCCCCGAGGACAAGCGCGCCGAGGCCGACCGCCTCCTGCCGCATGGCCCGGTCAGCGTCAGCGGGCTCCTGCGCCTCAGCCAGCCCGGCGGCGCATTCCTGCGCAGCAACCGGCCCGAGGCCGGGCGCTGGTATTCCCGCGACACCGCCGCCATTGCCGCGACGCTGGGCCTGGGCAAGGTCGCGCCCTATTTCATCGACGCCGATGCCCGCGCCGACGCGCGCCTGCCCATCGGCGGGCTGACCGTGGTCAGCTTTCGCAACAGCCATCTCGGCTATGCGCTGACCTGGTTTGCGCTTGCCGCGCTTTGGGCGCTGTGGCTGGGCTGGCTGTGGCGCCGGGGTCCGGCGCCACGGGGCGACTAGCGGTAATCGGCCAGGTTATCGGGCGTCACCGCCTCGAAGGGCACCCAGATATTGCGGTCGGTCGCCTCGCCTCTGGCCATGGCCAGCGCCGCCTGCACCGCGACCTCGCCCTGCCTGGTCGCGTTCTGGAACACGGTCACATCCAGGTCGCCTGCCTGCATCGCCGCCAGCCCGTCGGGCGTCGCGTCGATGCCGGCCACGACCACCTTCTCCTTGTCGACGCCCGCCGCGTTCAGCGCCTGGATGGCGCCGATCGCCATCTCG
>NZ_SOKV02000022.1:0-63568 GCF_004407025.1 Paracoccus sp. DMF | reverse complement strand
GACTTCTCGGCAATGTTGCCGAGATTCGAGAAGAGGGGGAAAGCCCATGGCTGACCTGATCGAGGTTTCCCGCGACGGAAACGTGGCGCTGATCCGCCTGAACCGCCCGAAGCAGCTGAACGCGCTGAACAGCGCGCTTGCGCAAGAACTGATCGCGGCAGCCGAGGCGCTGGACCGCGACCGCGATATCGGCTGCCTTGTGGTCACGGGGTCCGAGCGCGCCTTTGCCGCCGGGGCCGATATTGCCGAAATGGCCGGAAAATCCGCGGCCGAGATGAGCGAGCTTGACTATTTCGGCGAATGGAGCCGTTTTGCCGATCTGCGCCTGCCCAAGATCGCCGCCGTGAACGGCTATGCGCTTGGCGGCGGCTGCGAGCTGATGATGATGTGCGACTTCGCCATTGCCGGCGAAGGCGCGAAATTCGGCCAGCCCGAGATCAAGCTGGGCGTGATCGCGGGGATCGGCGGCACGCAGCGCATGGCCCGGCTGATCGGGCGGTCGCGGGCGATGGACATGCATCTGACCGGACGCACCATGGATGCGGCCGAGGCACTGGCGGCCGGGCTGGTCGCCCGGGTCGTGCCCGACGACCAGGTCCTGCCCACGGCGATGGGGGCGGCGCGCCAGATCGCTTCCTATTCGCGCCCGGCCGCGCGGCTGGCGCGCGAGGCGGTGCGCCGCGCCGAGGAAGGCCCGCTGTCCGAGGGGCTGCTTTACGAACGCCGCCTGTTCCACGCCCTGTTCGGCACCCCCGACCAGGTCGAAGGCATGGCCGCCTTCCTGGAAAAGCGCCCGGCGGCGGTTCGCCGGAACTGACCCCGCCCTTCAGGTGGCAGGACCGCGGCGGGGCTTTTCCCGTCGCGGGTTCTGCCGCGACTGCCCGTCCCACATTCAAGTGTGATAGTTGCTTTTATGCAAGCATATCGTTAGTATAAGATATAAATCGCTTGGTTACTATCTTTGCTGCATGTAATCTCCAATTTGTGCGCCGAGACGGGGCACACCACATACTCTGGGAGGAGAAAACATGCTCGGTAATTACCGATCCCCCGCCGCGGTCGCGGTGGGCTTGGCTGCGGCATGCCTGTCGATGGCGGCAAGCGCAGAAGCGGAAACCCTGACGCAACTCGAGGCTCGCATCGCCGCGCTGGAAGCCAAAGAGCAGGAGCCGGTGCAGATCACCAATCGTTACGGCATGCAGCTGAGCTTCTATGGCAAGGTCAAGGTCGACGCCGTCATGGACAACAATTACGGGCTTGGCCCGTCGTCCGGCGGGATCGCCCTTGTCACCGACAGCACCCCGGAGAACAGCGATCAGCAGATTCACGGCTATCAGACGCTGTTCGGCTTCCGCGCCGAACAGGACACCGAATACGGAAAACTGCGCTTCAACATCGAAGGCGACTTCTTCGGCGGCGGTGGCGGCACGGTGCGCCTGCGTCATGCCTATGGCCAGATCGGCGGCTGGACCATCGGCCAGACCTGGTCGACCTTCTCGATCCTGAACGAGACGCCGGCGGTCTGGGACTTCAACGGCACCGCAGGTCCGGCGAACTTCCGCGTTCCGCTGATTCGCTACTCGTCGGATTTCGGCACCGGCACCCATATCGATGCCTCGATCGAGGAAGATTACCAAAGCTGGGGCGATCGGCCGGCCGCCGCCTTTGCGATCAGCCAGAAATTCGACCGGGGCAGCCTGCGTTTCGCCTATATCAATCGCGAGCTTCGCAGCGCCCAGGGCACTGTCGACGGCTGGGGCGCGAATATCGGCGCGACCTTCAAGCCTTGGGAAAACGGGCTGATCCAGGCCAGCTATACCCGCGGCGAGGGCATTTCCTCGATCATGGGCTTCAGCGGCTATGCCGGCCAGCAAGCCGGCCCGACCGGCGGCAGGACCTTCTATGATGTCGATGCGGACGGGAATGCGGTCGAGATGGACGGCTATCTTGTCGGCATCAGCCACAAGATCCAGCCCAACCTGTCGGTGCTGGCGGCCTATGGCTCGCAAAGCTATGACCTGTTCGCCGGCGCCTTGGCGACCGATACGAAAAAGCTGGAATCGGTTCACGTCGGCGGAAAATACAACCTGCTGGATAACCTCGCCCTGGGCGGAGAGGTGATCTGGGACAAGCGCACGCAGTTCGACCGGCAGACGGTGGACAACACCCGGCTGCACCTGAGCGCGACCTTCGAGTTCTGAACGACGGGGCGGCGAGCCGGGCACGGCTCGCCGCCGACCCGCAGGGTCCGATACCCAAGGCGGTTGATCCTATACTTATGATATGCTAGCAAACCATAAATGGCCGGACGCCGCTCCGGCAGACTTGGCATAGAGGCATCGCATGACCGGAACCAGCTACCTGCATCGCCTCGAACCCGCTCTTGCGGGCCTGGTTCGCGCCGAGGACGATCTGCGCCACCGGCCTGCCCCGGGCGGCCAGATGCGTGATTCGCTGTTCTGGCAGGTCAGCATGGCCGAGGAGCGGATCTGCCTTCAGATCTATGTCTTCGCGACCGATGACGGGAATGCCGGCTGCAACATATGCCTTTGGGGCGCCGACATCGCGCCGGCCGTGGTGGATTTCCATTCCGGCAGCATTCCCGACGACTGCGATTTCTCGACCATCAGTCTGGGCGGGCTGTCGGTCCGGCAGGACCTGGCGGCCCAGCGTTCGACGCTGTCCTATGTCGGCACGCGACTGAAGCTCGGCTTCAGTTTCAGCGCATTGCACGAGGCCTTCAGCTATCACGCCAATGCGGACGGATTGCCGACCTGGATGGCGGCGAACCGCATCGAGCAAAGCGGAATCCTGCAGGGCTGGCTCGAGATCGACGGAAGGCGCGTGTCCCTGGACGGCCGGATCGGCCATCGCGACCATTCCTGGGGCCTGCGCGAATGGGCCATGCCGCAGCACTGGAAATGGCTGGCCGCCTATACGCCGGACGGGTCGATCGCCATGAACGGCTGGATCTGGATCGCGGGCGGCGAACGCGGCGTGGCGGGCTATGTGGCGCGGGACGGCAAAGTCAGCCCCATCACCGCGATCCGCGACCATGCCGAATACGATGCCGAGATGATGCAGCAATCCGCCAGCATGAGCATCGACTATGGCGCCGCGCAGCCGCTCGAACTGAAATTGAACACGTTCTCGGCCATCCGTTTCCCAAGTTCCAAGCGGAATCCGGTCACGATTACCGAAGCGGGCTGCGCCGCGACCCTGGATGGCATTGCCGGATCGGCACAGTTCGAGACCCATTGGCCGACCCCCTATCTGGATTATCTGCGCCAGCGCAAGCAGGGGGCCCAGGGCTGACCCGCGATGGATTTCGCCTTGCATGACGAACAGCATGCGGTTGCCGATCTGATCCAGGATCTGGCCGCCTGCGTGGAAAAGGCAAGCGACGATGCGGAAGGCCTGGAGCATCTGCTGGACGAGGCGGCGGCGCTGGGGCTTCTGCCGGTTCCAGACACCATTCCCCTGCCCTGGCTGGACCTGTTCCTGTTCATCGAGGCGGCCGCCGGCCAAAGCCCTCGGCTTGCGCGATTGCTGGTCCGAAGCGAGTTCCTGAACCGGCTGGGCTCACAGGATTGCTGCCAGCCGCTGAAGATCCTGCTCCGCTCTGCGATCCTGCTTGGCCGGGCCGGCGCCGCGCTGGCGACATGCTGTTCGGATGCGGCGGTCGCGCGGCGCAACGCGGCAGGTGCCGGCATCGGCGCCGGACCAGCCGAACTGGAGCTTTTCGAGGCGCGGCTTCATGCCGCCCGGCTGCTTCTGCGCGAGGCCGCCTGGTGCATCGACGAGGGCGATGCGACTGGCGTGCCGCGCCTGGCCCGGGCGGAAACCAACCTGCGCATCACACTGGGCGAAATCATCGGGGCCGCGAAACGGCGGGAATGGCGCTATCCGCTCGTCGCTCATCTCCAGGCGCTCGTTGCCGCGGAGGGCCTGGACTGATCCCAGGCTGGCCCCAAACCTATCCCCTGCCCCGCAAGGCGGCGATCCTGGCCTGGATTTCGGCGGCCGTCACTTCGGAATTCACCGCTATCGCCGTGGCGCGCTCCAGGGCCAAGGCCTCCTCGAAGGGCAGCGCCGAGCCTTGCTGCAGCAGGGCCTTGTAGGCTTCGGTCCCGCCCTTGGGCCCCGCCAAGCTCTGCCGCGCCAGGTCCAGGGCCGTGGGCAAAAGCGCGTCGGCCGGCACCAGATGGTTGACCAGCCCCCAGTCGAGCGCCTCCTGATCGGACAGGAACCGCGCGGTCAGCGCCATTTCCATCGCCCGTGCCGGGCCGATGCGGCGGGCGAGCCGAACGGAACCGCCCCAGCCCGGCAACAGGCCGACCCGGCTGTGCGTATCGGCGAAGCGCGAGCCCCGCGCTGCGACCAGCAGGTCGCAGGCCAGCGCCAGTTCAAGCCCGCCGGTCACGCAAAGGCCATTGATGGCCCCGATCACCGGCCCCGAAAAACCCCGCAGGGCTGCCACCGGGTCATGGACCCAGGCACCCGCCGCGGCGGCTCCGGCGCTGTCCCATTCCGAAACCTCCAGCCCGGCCGAAAAGGCCCGGCCGCTCCCGGTCAGGATCAGGACGCGGACCGCCGGATCCGCCTCGAGCCGGGCCACCTCGGCGATGAGCGCCCTGCGCAGGGAAACCGACAGCGTATTGAGCCGTTCGGGCCGGTTCAGGCGCAGAATGGCCCAGCCCTCCGCGGAAATTTCCGTCAAAAGCTCCGAGTCGGACATGATACCCCCCATTTTTCACGCAAGAGTATCATATGCATGCGAACCAGATATGCAAGGCTGGGCGCGGCTAAAGATCGTCCTCCGTCATCTCATCCTCTCCGCCATTGCTCCCATGCAGCTCCTGCATGATATTGGTTTTCATCTTCGCCAGGACCTCTTCCGCCAGACGGATGGATTCCTGCGGGATATCCTTCAGGATCATGGCATTGAGTTCCTGACTGACGCTTTGCATCTGCCGCAGCGTGGCACGCCCCGCCTCTGTCACGACCACTCTTTTCGCGCGACGGTCGTTCGGGCACGGCATGCGGCGCACGAACCCACCCGCCTCCAGCCGGTCGATCAGGCCGCCGACCGTGACCTTGCCGACATCCAGGACATTGGCCAGCTCGGTCTGCAACATGCCCTGCTCGCCCAAGGTCTTTTCCGACCGGCCAAGCTGCGCCAGCACCCACCATTGCGAGCGCGTCACGCCCAGGGGCTTCATCTTCTGGTCGAACAAGGTGCGTCGCAAGCGCGAAACATCATGCACGAAGTAGCCGATCCGAAGATCGTTCGTGGCGCGCCCGGTCTTGTCCGTGACCGCCGCCTTCTTGCCGCTCATGGCAATCCTTTCGTTCATGCAAATGCTCCGTTTCCTGTCGCCGGAGGATAACCGGCGTTTTCCTGCGCGCGATAATACTCAAGCATATGTTGAGTGACCAGTTCCAATAGACATACGGTTTACAATATGGTCAGCATGCATAATGTCATGAAACGTCTAATTCCGGCTGACTTCGGGCGCGATGCGGCCGGATCGCGACTTCAAGGGGGATTCTGGAAATGCTATTCTCGGAAGAACAGGAAGCCGTCCGCGACATGGCCATGCGCTTCGCGCGCGAAGTGCTGCAGCCAGGCTATCTGGCCCGCGAACAGCGCGGCGCGCTGGACCGGGACCTGATCCGCGAGCTGGGCAACCTGGGCTTTCTGGGCACCGACCTGCCCGAGGATCTTGGCGGGCTCGGCGCCGATTCGATCATGGTCGGGCTGGTGGCCGAGGCCCTGGGCTATGGCGATTTCTCGATCAGCCAAGTGCCGGTGAACGTCTCGTTGAATGCCGCGATCCTGCGACGCCACGCGCCGCGCCCCATCGTCGAGGAATGGGTACCGCAGATGGTGCGCGGCGAGAAGATCATGTCGATCTGCCTGACCGAGCCGCGCGGCGGTTCGGATGCCGCCAATATCCAGTTGCGCGCCCGCAAACGCGGCTCGGACTATGTGCTGACCGGCGAAAAGACATCGATCACCTTCGCAACCGAGGCCGACATCCACCTGGTCTTTGCCCGCACCGGCCCGACCGACAGCGGAGCGCGCGGGATCTCGGCCTTCTTCATCCCGGAGGGGGTGGCGGGCATCGCCACGACCGGCTTTGACGACGTGGGGTGCCGACAGATCTCGCGCGGCTCGGTGTTCTTCGAGGATGTCGTCGTGCCGGCCGAATTCATGCTGGGCGACGAGGGGGGCGGCTTTTCGCAAGTCATGCAGGGCTTCGACTATTCCCGCGCCCTGATCGCGCTGGAATGCTGCGGCGCGGCCCAGGCCTCGCTGGACGAGGCCTGGGCCTATGCCCGGACGCGCGAGGCTTTCGGCCGGCCGATCGGCCAGTTCCAGAACGTCTCGGGGCCGTTGGCCGACCATGACACCCATGTCGCGGCGACGCGGCAACTCGCCTGGCATACCCTGCAACTGCGCGAGGCCGGCAGGGACCACACCGCCGAAGCCGCCATGTGCAAGTGGCTGGGCCCAAAGGTCGCCTTCGATGCCATCCACCAGGCCCTGCTGACCGAGGGGCATTATGGCTATGTCACCGACAGCCCGCATCAGCAGCGCATGCGCGACGTGCTGGGCCTGCAGATCGGCGACGGCACGGCGGGAGTGATGAAGCAGATCATCGCCCGCAGCCGCATTGGTCGCGCCGCGATCCAGTATTGACGCCGCGTCCTTCGAGGCGACCGCCCCGGGGGGCGAAATATCCCTTTACCATGGATGAGCATATGGTATGCAATATTACTATATCGAGGGAGCCAGGAGGTGGAGCTGATGCTGTCCAATCGCGCAATCTATGACGACGAACACCAGCAGTTGCGGGACACCGTGCGCCGCTTCGTCGCGGCCGAAGTCGCCCCCAGTTTCGCAGACTGGGAAGAGACCGGCATCGTCGCGCGGGAATTCTGGACCAGGGCCGGCCAGGCCGGCCTGCTCTGCCCGACCGTCCCCGAGGAATATGGCGGCATCGGCGCCGATTTCCGCATGAACATGGTCGTCTGCGAGGAAATGGCCTATTCCGGTTTCGCTGGGCCTGCCGCCGACATTTCGGTTCATTCCGATGTCTGCCTGGGCTACCTGATCAAGCACGGCACGCCCGAGCAGAAGGCCCGCTGGCTGCCCGGCATGGTGGACGGCTCGGTCGTCTGCGCCATCGCCATGTCCGAGCCGGGCACCGGCTCGGACCTGCAAGGCGTGCGGACCACCGCAGTCCGCGACGGCGACGATTATGTCATCAACGGGCAAAAGACCTTCATCTCGAACGGCCAGCATTGCGACATCGTGATCGCCGTCACCCGCACCAATACCGAACGCGGCTCGGGCTCGATGAGCCTGATCGTCGTCGAGACCAACCGCGAGGGCTTCCGCCGCGGCCGCAACCTCGACAAGCTGGGCCAGCTTTCGGCCGACACCTCCGAGATCTATTTCGACGATGTGCGCGTGCCGGTCGGGAACCTTCTCGGGGCCGAAGGCCGCGGCATGAACATCCTGATGTCGGAACTGCCGCAGGAACGCCTGACCATCGGCGTCACCGCGCTAGCGGCGGCGCAGCGCGCTTATGACATTACCCTGGCCTATGCATTCGACCGCAAGGCGTTCGGCAAGCCGATCGGTGAATTCCAGGTCAACCGCCACAAGCTGGCAGACATGAAGACCGAGCTGACCATCGGCTGGGCCTTTGCCGATCAATGCATCGCGCGCCATGTCGACGACCAACTGAGCGCCTCCGAGGCCTCAATGGCCAAGCTGTGGCTGACCGAAATGCAGGGCCGCATCGTGGACCAGTGCCTGCAACTGCATGGCGGCTATGGCTTCATGCGCGAATACGACATCTGCCGCATGTATGCCGATGCGCGCATCCACCGCATCTATGGCGGCACCTCCGAGATCATGCGCGAACTGATCTCGCGGGCGCTCTAGGCGACCGTGCCCGCCGCAAAGGCGGGAAACCCGCAATTGACAGAATGATAATTACAGATACGATACGCTTACGAAGCAAATATTCCCGCCCGCCGCCAAATGTGGAGTGGATGCCGAATGCCGATCCGCTATCCCGACATTCTGGACTATGCCTTCCCCGAAGGGCGGCAGAGCTATGGCGCCAGGGATTGCATCCTTTATGCCTTGGGCACCGGCTTCGGCCGCGACCCGCTGGACCCGGACCTGCTGCGTTATGTCTATGAAAAGGATCTGCGGGTCTCGCCCAGCTTCGCCTCGGTCCTGGGCGAGAATACCGATTGGAGCGGCGATCCCCGGCTTGGCCTGACGACGAGCGGATTGCTGCATGGCGAAGAGCATCTGGTGCTGCACCGCCCGCTGCCGGTCTCGGGCGAGATCCGCTGCCGCACCCGCTTCAGCGAGGTCTTCGACCTGGGCGCCGAGCGGGGCGCGCTGCTGGTCATGGACCGCCGGATCGAGACGCAAGCCGGCGATTTGCTGGCCGAACTGCGCCGCATCGAATTCGCGCGCGCCAATGGCGGCTTTGGCGGGCCCGCCCCCGGACAGGGCCGCGTGGACCTGGCGGCCCTGGCGGCCATGCCCGCACGGGAGCCGGACCGGCAGCTCGTCTTCGACATCGACCCGGCCACGCCGCTGATCTATCGGCTGTCCGGCGACCTGGTCGCGATCCATGTCGATCCCGAGGCCGCAAGGCAGGCCGGGTTCCACCGGCCGATCCTGCACGGGCTGTCCACCTTCGGCTTTTGCTGCCAGGCCGTGCTGCTGGCGGCGGCGCATTGCGACGGCGCGCGCCTTGCCCGCATCGGCGCCCGCTTCACCGCGCCGGTCTACGGCGGCGACCGCCTGGTCGTCAGCCTGTGGACCGAAGCAGGGCATGTCCGGTTCCAGGCCGATGTGCCCGACCGGCAGGCCAGGGTGATCCGCGGCGGCTATGCCGCACTGAGGGAGGGGTGAACCTTGGCATCCGGGGCCTCGGCTTCGGCTGCCAGAATCCATTGCACCGGCGGGCGCGGCTTGCGGAAGGCATGCCGAGCGCAGCGGAAGCGCCAAGGCGCCGGGAGTCACGATATCTGATGTTCCAGAGGAGGAGAACGGAATGAGACTTGCAGTTGCCGCCCTGTCGGCGGCGGCGCTTTCGGCGGCAGCCGGGGCGGCCTGGGCGCAGGACACGGTCAAGATCGGGGCGCTGATGATCGACAGCGGCCCGCTGGCCGCCTTCCATCAATATTCCGTCGCCGGGCTGGAAACAGCGGTGACCGAGATCAACGAGACCGGCGGCATCAACGGCCGCCCGGTGGAACTGGTCTCGATGACCTATTCCGGCACGCCCGAGACCGCCCTGCAGACCGCCACGCGCCTGGTCAAGAACGACAAGGTCGCGGCCATCACCGGCATGATCCCCACCGCCGTGGCGCTGGCGATCACGGGCCGGGCCACCGCGCTGGATACCATCATCATCGACCCGCTTTCGGCGGCGGGCACGCGCTGCAACCAGAACTATTTCCGGGTCAAGGCGTCCAGCGCGATGCTGGGGGCCAGCTACAAGGCGTTCCTGCGGCAAACCCCGGTGGATTCCTGGGACATCATCGCGGGCGACACCACCTCGGGCCACGACAACGCGGATTCCTTTGCGAAGGACGTGCAGGACCTGGGCGGCGAGGTCAGGAAACAGCTTTTCACCCCGGTGCCCAGCGCCGATTTCGGCACCTATGTCACGCAGCTGAACCAGGAACCGGCCAAGGGGCTGCTGGCGATCGTTTATGGTGCGGATGGCGTGACCTTCGCCAAGCAGCAACAGCAATTCGGCCTGCTGGACAAATACGACGTCGTGCTGGGCAACAACTTCGCCATTCCGGCCGTGCTGCCGGCGATGGGTGAGGCTGCCCTCGGCGTCATCCAGAACGTCTCCTATATCCCGCAGGTAGAGAGCGAGAAGCCGCGCAAGTTCGCCGACGCTTTTGCGAAAATCGCGGGGCATGAGCCGGACGATGTGGCGTTCGACATGTATACCTCGATGATCGCGCTCGCGCAGGCGATGAACAAGGCCGGCACCGAAGACGCCTCGGCGGTGTCCAAGGCGCTGGAAGGCTTGGTGATCGAAAGCCCGGTCGGCCCGCTGGAGATGCGGGCGCAGGATCACCAGCTGACCCGTCCCTATATCTTTGCCGAGGTGGTGGCGGGCAGCCCCGACAGCGGCAAGGCGGTGGATTACAAGGTCAGAACCATCATCCCGGCCGAGGACTACATGCCGCCGCCCTCGCCGGAGTGCAAGATGTGAACCCGACGCCCCTGCGGAAACGCGGGGGCGTTCCTTTTCACGGCGGGTCCTACGCGCAAATGCGGCCCATGCCGCCGTCATCCGCCGGATGGAAATATCTTGACGGACTCATTATGCTTGCTGACAATATGCTTAATAATTTCTTTGCCGTGAAAGGCGGGGAAGCCGATTCCCCCTCGCGGCGGGATCGCGATCAAAGGGGGGTAGAATGCGCTTTTTCCAAGGAGCCGTCACCACGGCCGCGGCCGTGCTGGTCTTTGCGTTGATGCTGCTGACGCTGTTCGACGTGATCGGGCGCAATATCCTGAACCAGCCCATTCGCGGCGCGACCGAACTGACCGAGATCGGGCTGGCCATCCTCAGCTTCCTGCTGTTTCCCATCGTCGCGATGCAGCAGCGCCATATCGTCGCCGACATCGCCGATGTCTTCCAGAGCCGGATTCTCGATGCGCTGCAACTGGTGCTGACGGCGGGGCTGGGTTGCGGGTTTTTCGGGCTGATCGCCTGGCGGATGTGGCTGATGGCGGAACGCTCGGCGCGCTATCACGACGTGACGGCCAGCCTGGGGATTGGGATTGCGCCGGTGCTCTACCTGGTCGCCGTGCTTGCGGGCTTCGGTGCGCTCTGCTTCCTGGCGCCGCTTCGGAACCTGCCAGGCGTGCTGCGGGCGCAGCCCAAGGCGCCGAAACCCGAAAACAGCATTCTCTGAAGACCAAGGGGCGGACAGGTTCATGTTGCTTGCCGGTATCGGTTTCGTCGTCTCGCTTCTGCTGATCTTCCTGCGGGTGCCCATCGCCCTTGCCCTGGGCGTCACCGGCTATGTCGGCTTCGGCTATATCGTGGGTTGGAACCAGGCAGGCGCCATGCTGGCGCTGATGGCGCGGGAAAGCACCATGTCCTATGGGCTGGTGGTCATTCCGCTGTTCATCCTAATGGGCAATTTCGTCGCCGGAGCCGGGATTTCCGGCGACCTGTATCGCGCCGCGCAGGCCTGGTTCGGACACCGGCGCGGCGGGCTGGCGACAGCCACGGTGATGTCCTGCGGCGGTTTCGCGGCCGTCTGCGGCTCGAGCGTGGCGACGGTGGTGACCATCGGCAAGGTGGCGTTGCCGTCGATGCGGAAATACCGTTACGCCGACCGGCTGAGCACCGCCTCGGTCGCGGCGGGGGCGACGCTGGGCATCATCATCCCGCCCTCGATCATGCTGGTGATCTACGGCATCCTGACCGAAACCCATATCGGCATGCTTTATGTCGCGGGCTTCATCCCCGGCCTGCTGGGAATGCTGGGCTATGTGCTGGCGGTGCGCTGGACGGTGTGGCGGCGGCCCGAAAGCGCGCCCGTGGCCGAACGCGCCGAGCGAAGCGAGAGGATCGAGTCCCTCGGGCGGATCTGGTCGATCTGTGCGTTGTTCGTGCTGGTGATCGGCGGAATCTATGCCGGTTTCTTCACCGCGGCCGAGGCATCGGGGATCGGTGCGTTCGGCGCCCTCCTGCTGGCATGGTCGATGGGCCGGCTGACCTGGAGAGCGCTCCATGACATCCTGGTCGATTCGGCGCTGACCTCGGCCATGTTGATCGCGATGCTGATCGGAGCCTCGGTCTTCACCGAGTTCCTGAACTATACCGGCGCGCATGACGGCCTGCTGGCCTTTGTCAACAATTCCGGCCTGCCGCCGGTGGGCGTGGTGCTGCTGATCTGCGCGATCTACATCGTGCTGGGCGCGCTGATGGAGGAGCTGTCGATGATCCTGTTGACCGTGCCGCTGTTCTTTCCCATCGTCACCGGGCTGGGCTACGACCCGGTATGGTTCGGGGTGCTGGTGGTGGTGCTGTGCGAACTGGGGATGATCGCGCCGCCGGTCGGGGTGAACCTGTTCGTGGTCCGCTCGATCGCGCGCGAGGTGCCGCTGACCACGATCATCAAGGGCATCGTTCCCTTCGCCATAGCCAACATCATCCGCATCGTCATCCTGGCGATCTTCCCGGCAATCAGCCTGCTGCTACCGCGGCTGCTGTTCTGACCGGCTGCCATATGGCAGGCCCGGCGCGGGTGCCGTTCCGGTCAACGAGACCTCCGTCCCCTCCTTCGGGTGACCCATGACAGTCGCCGATCGAGCGCAAGCCGATCAGCTATCAGGGCTGCTGAGCGCCGCAAGGCTGGATGCGATCGCGCCCTGCTGCGCGCGATGGCCTGCTGGGGCTGATCGCGCCGGAACGGCCCGGGCTGCACGCCCGAGATCGGCACTTCCTGGAGGGACAAGCGGTTGCGACCACCCTGAGCGCCGCAGAACTCCGCGCCAGGATCACCAGCTCGCCCGCCCGATGACGGCCAACGAGGTCATAAGAAACCACGACGGCTCGATGAGCGACCGGCTGGAGCGGTCGCTGCCTGCCGAGGAAGCGCGCTGGCGGTCGCTTCGGTGCTTGGCGCCGGACGGGAAAAAACCAGCAAGACCAAGCGGATTGCAGGTTGCAAAGAGCGGATCGGCGGCTACAACTGTCCTGACCGCGCCGTCGCCGCAGGAAGCCGCGACCGCCGCCGCAGAAATCTCCTCCGCGCTTTTCCATTGGCAAGGCACGGCCGCAAGATCAACCGATTGCCCGCTGAGACGACGGAGTTGCCAGATGCCGGAAAACCATGCCGTAAGAACCGCCTCGACCATGATGCTGGTGCGTGAAGTCCCGGCGGTCGAGGTGCTGATGGTCAAGCGCAACTATGCCATCGACCATTTCTCGGGCGCCATGGTCTTTCCTGGCGGCAAGGTCGAATCCGCCGACACGGATCCGGCTTGGGCGGAACAGGTCCAGGGTTGGGACGACATTCCCGACAGCGAGCGCGGCCCCCGCATCAGCGCCATCCGGGAAACCTTCGAGGAATGCGGCATCCTGCCGGCCGTCCAAGGCTACGCGGCCGATCCCGAGGGCACGAAGGCGCTGCGCAGCGCCATGGATCGGGGCGAGGCCAGCTTCCTGGCCTATCTGCAGCAGCACGGGCTGCGGCCCGACCTGCGAGCGTTGTCGCTGTTCTCGCGCTGGCGCACCCCGCCCGTCGTCGCAAAGCGGTTCGATACCTATTTCTATCTCGTGGAGGCTCCGGGCGATCAGGTCGCGCTGGCCGATGGGCGCGAGACGATCTCGGCCGAATGGATCGCCGCCGGCACCGCGCTGGACATGGCGGCGCGGGGCGAGCGCACCATGGTCCTTCCCACCCGCATGAACCTGTCGGTGCTGGCAAGGACCGCCAGCATCGCCGATGCGGTCGCGGCGAATGCATTGCGTCCGGCGCATATCGTCGAACCGGCGGTCGAACTGCATGGCGGCGAGCGTTTCCTACGTCTGCGCGACGCGGACGGATATGGCCCCGTGCTGGAACCGCTGCGCGTCTGAAGGACGGGGCGCCCGTTTCCTGCGTCCTGACCGCGCTGGACCTGGACGAGGACCGACATCTTCGCCCGCCAAGATGGCGGCCCGCCGCGAGCCGCTGACACGCGCGAGCACGAACCGATCGAACTGGTCGGAAGCGGCCTGAGCAATGCCGGCATCACCCAGCATCCGGGTCAGCGACAATAACATCAAATCGCACCTGAAAACCTGTTCCACAAGTCCGGTGCCGCGAACCGGCCGATGCGTTATTCGGCCTGGCGTGCAGGCTCCTGAGTCGCCCGGAATCGTGGTGAGTAATACTTTTATACTGCATCGCCCGTGTGCGCCAGCTGCACTCTGCCCAAGGCTAGGGGCAGATGATGCAGACTTCTCCATATTTTCCTTGTGTTCGTCGTCTTCCCTGATACCCCGCACGCGGAAAGCTTAGCGAAAGCCCGAGGCCGAGTCTCGAGATTGACTTTTCACGAAGGTGAGCTAGATTTACTATATGGCTGCTGTGCCAAGAGGATGATGGGATGAAGTCCTATGTCATGGGTATCGACTTCGGCTTTACCACCGCCAAGACGGTGATCCTCGGCCTGCAAGAGCGCATGCTGTCCTCGCAGGTGGCCCATATGGGTGCCGTCAGCGGCGAGGGCGTGGCGGCGGGCATGACAGGCGCTTTGGACTCGGCCGGCCTGGCGCAGGCCGATATCGGCCGCACCGTGGCCATGATGCTGCAGGCGCGGGTCGTCATCGATACCGGCGGCCAGGACAGCAACGTGATCGCGGTCGGGGCCGAGGGCCCTGTCGTCATGACCGGTGGCGTGGCGCGCAACAAGGCCGCTGTGCATGACATCGAAGAAGCTTTGGGCGAAAAGCCGATCCTTCCCGCAATGCCGCAGATCGCCGGTGCGCGTGGCGCCGCGCTTATCGTTCTGGACGACCACCGCACCGAGCAGGGCTATGCGCTTTCGGTCTCGGATGACGATGCTCATGAGGTGCAGACGGCGCTGGACAAGGCCTGTGTCCCGGACTGCACGGGCATGCCGGAACTGGCAGTCCGGGCGTCGGCGCGGCGTGATAACGCCGCCGCGCTGTGGAAGCGCGTCCAGGCTCAGCTCTGACCATGCAGAATTTTCCCGCATTGCGCCTGATCATGAAACTAGGCCGCTGGTGGGCGCTGTGCTGCGGCCTGTCGTTCTGCGCTGTCGCCATGCTGGCGCTGTATCCTCTGATCGGCCTGTTCGCGATGCTGCCCGCGATTTTCGCGCTCGGCTTCGGATATTATCTCGGCAAGAGCTATGTCGAGTTGATCACCATCATCATCACCACCGTGAACTGATCCCGCACCGCGGGCGGGCCTTGCCCAGGGCCCGTCTCAAGCGCCGGCGCTGGACTTTTGCCGGTGACCGTGATCCTCTGCCAAGAGCCGCCTCGGGATATTGTTCGTTGAGCTCCAAGACCCCCTCCAGATCCGCCCCGCGACGTCTTTCCCGGCAGGACCGCACCACCCTCATTCTTCGGACCGCGCGCGAGGTTATCCGCGAGAAGGGCTTCGAGAACTTCCTGCCGCTTGAGGTGGCGCAGCGCAGCGGCATCTCCGAAGGGATGGTCTACAAGTATTTCAAGAGCAAGCGCGAGCTGATGGAGCGCGTCGCCGAGGACTGGTTCGAGGAGTTCCTGACCGAAGCGCCCCCTCCTGCGCAGGACCTGCCGTTGCGCGACCAACTGTTCCAGGTGATCTGGAGTTCGCTGATGACGATCCAGCGGGAACCGGCCCTGACGCGCTTCGTGCTGATGGAGCTGCGGGCCGATCCGAACTACCGCAACCTGCCGACCTATCGACAAAGCCGCCGTTTGGCGAAATCGGTCGTCGACGTGATCGAACTGGGCGTCCAGCGCGGCGCGATCCGGGCGGATCTGAACCGCAAGCTGGTGCGCGACATGATCTTCGGCGCCATCGAGCATTCGACCTGGGCTTTCCTGCGCGGCGAGGACGAGACCTTCTCGGTCGAGATGACCGCGCGGGGCATCACCGACATGATCCTGGATGGGATCAGAACGCCGAAACCGCCCAGCGGCGAGCTGGTCGAGCGGCTCGAGCAGCTGATCGGCCAGCTTGCCGAGGAATTGCGCCATTCGGCGGAGGCCCGTCCCGACATCTGAGCGCGCCGGCCATCAGGCCCCGGGCGTCGATGCCGCCGGCCACGATGGTGCGCAGCAGTTCCAGGCCATCTTGTCCGGGATCGGTCGCATCCTGCCGCGCGACTGGACCACCGTTTCGGTGCCGGCCCTGATGGGTTTGCCCCATATCATGGTCCGCCAACATCCCATTTGCGAACAATTCCGACGGGCGGGCGATGCGGCTCAGACGAATTGCCGTCCATAGAGATGCCGGGCAATGTTGATTTTCTGGATCTGCGGGGTGCCGTCCGCGATCAGCTGGCCGCAGACATTCCGCAGCCGCTGTTCGATCGGCAGGTCCTGCGTGTAAAGGTCTGCATCGCCGATCCGAAGGCGCCATTCAGCGCGCCGGCCGGATTCGCCTCCGGCACCCGCACTTCGTTCAGGAACAACGAGCCGCGCTGGATGCATTTCCAGCTCATATCGGCACAAGGATGGCGCGCACGCCCGGATCGTCGAAGGGCACGAGAGGCCGACACACCGCGCGCCCCGCTTCGGGGTCGGTGCGGGCGAAAACGATTCCGGCATGAGCCGCCATGACCAGCGTGACCGAAGCCTTTTCTCCGTCCAGCACGAAATGATCGCCGTCCCGCCTGGCGCGAGCGCGGATCGCCGCCGCATCCGCTCCCAGGCTCTGGGGAATCCCGCCCTCGCGATCTCGTGCCATGTAGCCGGACAGCAAAGTATTGACGGCAAGACCTTCCAGGGCAGACGCGATACTGGCCGGTCGTCGGTACAGGAAAGCTCCAATGACATTCCTCCTCGCTGCACCTCTCCCCCGCCCGGTCCGGGGCCATGTCAGCCGGCTTGCCGCGCAGCGATAATAATATGGTAACCAGAACTTACCAGAGTCTCGAGCAGAGCAAGGTTCTCCCTTGGACGCCACGGTCGATTCCCCGCGGATTATTGAGCAAATGAGGAATAACCGACGATAGTAACCACGGCGTCCCTCGTTCGGCGCCTTCTTTCGAACGATTACGCCGACAAGGTGATTGTCTGCACGATCCAGAAGCTTGGCCTCGCGCTGGACGAGAACAGCAAGCGCAACAAGCAGCAGAAGAAGGACGGCAAGAAGAGCTTCAAGGAGCAGCTGGCACCCCTGCGCGACAAGCGCATCGCCTTCATCTTCGACGAATGTCACCGGTCTCAGTTCGGCGAGAACCACAAGGCCATCAAGGAGTTCTTCCCGCGCGCTCAGCTCTTCGGATTCACCGGGACGCCCATTTTCGATCAGAATGCAGCGCAGCAGAAGATCGAAGACACCCAAGCCAGCATGAAGACGACGGAAGACCTCTTCCAGCAGCGCCTTCACACATACACGATCACACACGCCATCGAGGACGGAAACGTCCTCAGGTTCCATGTCGACTATTTCAAGCCCCAAGGAAAAACCCTGCCGAAGCCGGGAGAACCGCTGGCCAAGCGGGCAGTCATCGATGCGATCCTCACGAAACACGACGCGGCCACCGGTCAGCGCCGCTTCAACGCCTTGCTCGCCACCTCGTCGATCAATGACGCGATCGAGTATCACACCCTCTTCAAAACGATTCAGGCCGAAAAGCTGGCAACGGATCCCAACTTCCAGCCGCTGAACATCGCATGCGTCTTCTCCCCGCCTGCCGAGGGCAATCCTGACGTAAAGCAGATTCAAGAAGACCTGCCGCAGGAGAAGGAAGACAACGCGGTTGAGCCGGAGAAAAAGAAGGAGGCCCTGAAGGCCATCCTCGCCGACTACAACGCCCACTACGGCACCAACCACAAAATCAGCGACTTCGACCTGTACTACCAGGACGTGCAGAAGCGCATCAAGGATCAGCAATGGCCGGATGCCGACCTTCGCAAGGCTTACCCCAACCAACCGCACCACAAGATCGACATCACGATTGTCGTCGACATGCTGCTGACCGGCTTCGACTCCAAATTCCTCAACACCCTCTACGTCGACAAGAACCTGAAGCATCACGGCCTGATCCAGGCATTCTCGCGCACGAACCGGGTGCTAAACGCCACCAAACCCTATGGCAACATTCTCGACTTCCGCCAGCAGCAGGGCGCGGTAGATGCCGCTATCGCCCTCTTCTCGGGCGAGGCTGCCGCCGACAAGGCGCGGGAAATCTGGCTGGTCGACAAGGCACCAGTGGTCATTCAAAAGCTAGAAACTGCAGTCCAGAAACTTGATACCTTCATGAAATCGCAGGGCCTCGACTGCGCCCCAGAAGCCGTGCCCAACCTCAAGGGCGACGCGGCTCGTGCGGCATTCATTGAGCACTTCAAAGAGGTCCAGAGGCTCAAGACCCAACTTGACCAGTATACCGACCTTACCGACGAAAACCGCAGTAGCATCGAACAGGTTCTGCCACGCGACAACCTGCTCGGCTTCCGCGGCGCTTATCTGGAAACAGCACAGCGCCTTCGGGCCCAGCAGGGCACCGCCACGGACAAACCCAGCCAGGACGCCGACCAACTGGATTTCGAGTTCGTCCTCTTTGCCTCGGCCGTCATCGATTATGACTACATCATGGGCCTGATCGCCCGCTATTCCGAGGCGACGCCCGGCAAGCAGAAGATGAGCCGTGAGGAGCTGATCGGTCTGATCCAGTCCGACGCCAAGTTCATGGACGAGCGCGAGGATATCGCGGCCTACATCAATACCCTCGAGGCGGGCGAGGGCCTCAGCGAAAAGGCCATCCGTGACGGTTACAGCCGCTTCAAAGCCGAGAAGAACGCGGTGGAACTGGCGCAGATCGCGGGCAAGCACGGGCTGGCGACCGAGGCGCTGCAAGGCTTTGTCGACACCATCCTGCAACGCATGATCTTTGACGGCGAGGCACTGACCGACCTGATGGAACCCCTTGGTCTGAATTGGAAAGCGCGGCGGGTCAAGGAACTGGACCTGATGGCCGACCTGATGCCGGTGCTGCTGAAGCGGGCCGGTGGGCGCGAGATTTCGGGGCTGAGCGCTTATGAGCAGTAAAGAGAAATCATCTGCCCTCGCAGGCAGCGGGGCTGCTTTGGTGCCGAAGCTGCGGTTTCCGGAGTTTGAGGAGCGTGATGGTTGGAAGGAAACACCGCTCCAGAAGCTTGCTCGACCTGTAACTGATCGGGCGACAACCGGCGACGCGGACAACGTGCTAAGCCTTTCGGGCGAGCATGGACTTGTCCTTCAAAGCGAATACTTCGGAAAGAAGATCGCTGGCGACAGCACTGATCGCTATCTGAAGATTCGCAAAGACGACTTTGTCTACAATGACCGGACAACCAAGGCGTCAAGCTTCGGAACGATCAAACGGCTTTCCGCCCATGAGGTTGGGATCGTCTCGCCCATCTATAAGTGCTTCCGCTTCCAGTCGAGTGAAAACTCAGCCTTCTGGGAATGGTATTTCGAGTCGGGAAGCCACGATCCGGCGCTGGGTGGGCTGGTCAACGAGGGCGCCAGAGCAGGCCGCTTCAACATCTCCGTTACTCAGTTCTTGTCGAAAAACGCATGGCGGCCGGATGAAGACGAACAACAGAAGATCGCCGACTGTCTGGACTCGGCGGACGCGCTGATTGCCGCGCAGGCGCGGAAGGTAGAGGCGCTGAGGGCCCACAAGAAGGGCCTGATGCAGCAGCTTTTCCCCCAGGAAGGCGAAACCCAACCCCGCCTCCGCTTCCCTGAGTTTGAAGGGGAATGGGCCAAATCTACAATCGGTGCATTCAAACCCTTTGTGACAAGTGGCTCGAGGGGATGGGCGGCGTTCTACGCCGATGAAGGCGAATTGTTCGTCCGCATCACAAATCTTTCCCGCGAATCCATCTACATCGACTTGCGCGACAAGAAGTTTGTGCAGTTGCCGGGTGGTGCGAATGAGGGCATCCGCACCCAGCTGAAGGCGGCTGATGTGTTGATATCAATCACGGCGGATATTGGGATCATTGGATACGTCGATGAAAACGTGCCATCCCCCGCATATATCAATCAACACATAGCTCTAGTGCGTTTTGAAGATGACAAATTGTGCAGTAAGTTTGTCGCCTACTTTCTTGCGTCTGACCAAGCCCAACGGCTGTTCCAGTCGTCAACTGACAATGGAACGAAGGCTGGGATGAATCTAACGACTATACAAAACATCGGCCTAATGGTTCCTTCGATCCGGGAACAACAGCTCATCGCAAGCTGCCTCACCTCCCTCGACGACCTCATCGCCGCCGAGACCCGAAAGCTCGACACGCTTAAGACCCACAAAAAGGGTCTGATGCAGCAGCTTTTCCCCCAAGTCGGGGAGGGTGACGCATGAGCACCTACAAGAACCTGAAAACTCTGGTGGCGCGACTGCGTGACGATCTGAACAACCCGACTGGGCCAGTCTCGCTGGTCTTGATTTATGCCTACAACCGCACTGGCAAGACCCGCCTGTCGATGGAGTTCAAGGACGCTGGCAAGCGCAAGAACAAGAAGAACCCGACCGGCACGCCCGACACGCTCTACTTCAACGCCTTCACCGAGGATCTGTTCGTCTGGGAGAACGACCTCGAAGGCGACAGCGTGCGCCGCCTGCAACTGAACGAGAAGTCGTCCTTTTTCAACGCGATGACGGAACTCGCGCTGGACGAAACCATCGCCCGCTACCTGTCCCGCTACGCCGACTTCGAGTTCGACTTCACCTACAAGGACGTTCAGCAGGGCAAGGATACCATCTCCAAGCCGGATTTTGTCAGCTTTCGCAAGGGTGGCGAGGCCAACATCAAGGTGTCGCGGGGCGAACAGAACATCTTCATCTGGTGCATCTTCATGGCCATCTGCGAACGGATGCTGGATGGGCATGAATCCTATCAGGGGAAGAAGTACCTCTATATCGACGACCCGATCTCATCGCTGGACGACAACAACGCGATATCCGTCGCCTGCGACCTGGCCAAGCTCCTCCGCCGGGCGGCCACACGGAAAGACGCCGACGGCAAGCCCGCCCCGATCAAGGTGATCTTCTCTTCGCACCATGCGCTGTTCTTCAACGTCATGTGCAACGAGGTCGGCCGAAAGATCGATGACGCGCCTTCGGTCGACCATCGGCGATATTTCCTGCACCGGCCGAGTGGTGACGGGACCTATACGCTTCAGGCGACGGAGGACACGCCCTTCTTTCACCATGTGGCCACGCTCGCCGAATTGCAGCGCGCGGCTGATCCGAAGAAGGGCACCCTCTACACCTTCCACTTCAATGCCCTACGAAGCGTCATGGAAAAAACAGCATCGTTCTTCGGGCACTCGAGCATCGCCTTTTGCCTCAAGGCACTGGACAACGATGAAGATCGGGCGCTGTTCAACCGAGCCCTGAACTTATTGAGCCACGGCGCCTACGCCATCCACGAACCCACTGAAATGGGCGAGGACAACAAGGAGCTTTTCCGCCGCATCCTGCGCGAGTTCCTCACGCGGTTCGAGTTTCACCTCCCGGGCGCTGCTCCGGCCCCACATCCCGCCCCGGCGCCAGCGCCCGCCCCCCTGGAAGTACCAGCACAATGAACGACCAAATCCAAAAGCAACTGGGCAAGACGCTCTGGAGCATCGCCGACACGCTGCGCGGGGCGATGAACGCGGACGATTTCCGCGATTACATGCTGTCCTTCCTGTTCCTGCGTTATCTCTCGGACAACTACGAGATGGCCGCCCGGAAGGAGCTCGGGCGCGATTACCCGGACCCCAACACGATCGGCAATGGCGGGCGTTCGCCGCTTTCCGTGTGGTGCGCGCAAAACCCCGAAGATGTTTCGGCTTTCGAAAAGCAGATGCGCCTCAAGGCGCATTACGTCATCAAGCCGGAGCACCTCTGGACCAGCATCGCCCATATGGCGCGCACGCAGAGCGACGATCTGCTGAACACACTGCAGGCGGGTTTCAAATATATCGAGAACGAGTCCTTCCAGAGCACGTTCGGGGGGCTTTTTTCGGAAATCAATCTCGGCTCTGAAAAGCTTGGGCGGACCTATGTTGATCGCAACGCCAAACTCTGCGCGATCATCACCGAGATCGCCAATGGGCTCGCCGACTTCTCATCCGATGTCGATGCGCTGGGCGACGCTTACGAATATCTGATCGGCCAGTTTGCCGCCGGTTCCGGAAAGAAGGCAGGGGAGTTCTATACCCCACAGCAGGTGTCTGACATCCTTTCCGCGATCGTGACGCTGGACAGCCAGGAACCGACAACCGGAAAGAAAGAGCGCCTCGCCAGTGTGCTCGATTTCGCGTGCGGCTCCGGCTCGCTATTGCTGAACGTGCGCAAGCGCATGGGACCGCATGGCATCGGGAAGATCTACGGGCAGGAAAAGAACATCACCACCTATAACCTCGCTCGCATGAACATGCTGCTGCACGGCGTGAAAGACACGGAGTTCGAAATCTACCATGGCGACACACTGACCAATGACTGGGACATCCTGCGAGAGCTGAACCCTGCCAAAAAACCTTCGTTTGATGCGATCGTGGCCAACCCGCCCTTTAGCCTCCGTTGGGAGCCGACTGAAGCGATGAGCGACGACGTGCGGTTCAAGAACCATGGGCTGGCGCCCAAGTCCGCCGCAGATTTCGCCTTTCTCCTGCATGGTTTCCACTACTTGAAGGATGAGGGCGTGATGGCCATCATCCTGCCGCATGGCGTGCTGTTCCGAGGTGGGGCCGAGGAGCGCATCCGCACCAAGCTGCTGAAGGATGGTCACATCGACACCGTGATTGGCCTGCCCGCGAACCTTTTCTATTCGACCGGTATCCCAGTCTGCATCCTCGTGCTGAAGAAGTGCAAGAAGCCTGATGACGTGCTCTTCATCAACGCGGCCGAGCACTTTGAAAAAGGGAAGCGACAAAACCGCCTGCGGGAAGGGGCAGATGGCAAGCCGAATGACATTCAGAAGATCATCGAAACCTACCAGTTCCGCAGGGAAGAGGACCGCTACTCCAAGCGTGTGAGCATGGATCGCATCGCTGAGGAGGGCTTCAACCTCAACATCTCCCGATACATCAGCACCGCTGTGGCTGAGGCTGAAATCGACCTAGATGCAACGCAGCAGGAATTGGTCTCGATCGAGGACCAAATTCGGGAAGCAACGTCGAAACACAACTCGTTTCTTCGGGAGTTGGGGCTTCCAGTTCTTCCGGGGGTCGAATGAGGTATGCCGATCTGGCTTTCCGCACTGTCTGAGCGTCAGAAGCACAGCAAAAGTTGGGCCATGTAGAAAATGAATGCGGAGGGCTACCAACAAGACCTGCTGTCTGACCTGAGCGATCTCGATTTGATGCGCCATCTACTTGCAGATATGCACGACGGCCTCGAAGGAAAGATCACCCGGCTGCGCCATCTCGCTGATCTATCGGGCGCGATGGGAAAACGCGGTACGATGATATTTGGCGGGCCTGCCGCATACCTCGCTTGGGTTGAGGCGCGTGACTGTTACGTGCACGGGAACTTCGTCGCAACAGTTCTTCTTTGCCAAGGCATGGTTGAACAGTTGCTCGCTGCATACCTGCATGCAGGTCTCTTGGTGGACAAGATCCCTGAGCGCATCCAGTTTCGCGAAACCCTGCGCCTTTGCAGGGAGCGGGATGTGATTTCGGATAACGACGTCAAGGACTTGGAGCGCCTCATGAGCCTTCGAAATCCGCTTTCCCATTTTCGGCATGTGGACGATGCAAGCAATCTTGAACGCCGATCTCTAGACGGTGGAGCACATCCCGACGTGCTGATCCGACGCGATGCAGATTTTGCGATCAGCCTTGCAGCCCGTGTTCTGGCCAAGCCTGCCTTTCGCCTTGGCTGATCACCTTCCCCCTCCTCTGGTTCCTCCCCGGCCCCAAACGTATGCGGGGGGGCGCAGCGCGGCATTTCGCTAGCGATATGGATTCTCACCGGGGAAGCCACCCGGAAGCCACCTGCCTGTCGATCCTGCAAAAAGCGACTCATTATCAAAGGCTTGTGGAATCACGACCTTGGCGCGCTGGATTCTTTCGGGGAAACCAGGGAATCCACTTCCGGGGAAGCCACCTTGGCCAGAATCCATCCAGCGGAATCCACCCTTTTCGATCCGTGATGGATAGGCCAAGGCCACGCCTGATCACGAACATCAGCTACCCTTCTGATCCACATTGACTGCTTCCGCCCCCGCTGCGAACACCAGTTCCGGCAGGACCACTTCCCACTCGTCACGGCGGAGCAGGTGGTGGTACTCCTCGTCGCCATCCTCGCGCCGCCAGGTCAGTATGGCCGCGACCTCGCCGCGCAGGAAAGTGGTGCCTTCAGGTGGGGCAAAGGCGCGGGCGAGGCGGGCAAGCGTTTGGCCTTGGGCGTTCTCGATCCGCCAGCGGTCGCCGTCGCGGAGAAGATGGACGAGGTCACCAGGGCGCGCGGCGGCGATGGCGGCCAGCGCCGGATCACCCGGCCGCAGACGCCCGGCGAAAGACAGGTCCACCAGTTTTGGGTCCGGCGGCACATAGCGCAGGCGGGCACGCGGCAGGGCTGTGGTGTCGGGGGTGACGCGGCGGGAAAGGACAGCGTCACCGGGCTGCACGAAGGCGTGCGGTCCGTCTGTCAGCACGGTCAGGGTGGACCGCGCCCGCGTCATGGCGACATAAAACAGGCGGCGTGGGGCGTCGGCATCCTCGCCGCGCGAGGGGCGATCCCAGCCGCCGTTCAGGATCGCAACATGATCGAACTCCAGCCCTTTGGCGCGGTGGGCGGTCATCAGAAGAAGGCCCCGCTGTTCGCCACGAGCGTCCCGTGCCCATTCGCCGAACCACTGCACGAGGTCAGGCACCGGGGCAGCCTTCTCGACCAGTTCACGCGCCAAGGTGCCGATACCTTCGCCGATCAGGTCAGTCCAACGCGATTGCGGCTGGGCGTTCAGGACGGCGACCAGATCAGGTATGGTCAGCAGACGCGTCCGATCCAACAGCAGGGCGCGAATGAAGCCTTGCATCTCGCGTAGTCGCCACAGACTCGGCAGAGTTTCATTGGCCATGTCGATGGGAATGCCCAAGGCTTCCGCATAGGCGCGCACGGGCTCCAGCCGGCGCCAGTCGCGGGCAATGACCGCACAGCGCCGCCATGACCAATCGGGGTCGAGCCGGGACAGGCGCTGCAGTTCGTCCAGTGCAGCCACCGCCTGCGCGGTATCACCGCCCGCGTCCAGCAGGGTGACACGCCCTTGCGCCACGGGGTCCAGAGCCGCCCAATCTCCGCCCGGCATCGCCTTGGCGCGGGCGCGGTTCACGGTGATGTCATGGCCTGCCTTCATGCGCTGAGCAGCAGGCGCGATCACGGCATTGGCCGCCGCAATGATATGGGCCGTGGAGCGGTAGTTCTCGGTCATCCAGACCGGTTTGGCGGCATAATCCGCCTCGAACCTGCGTATGAAGTCGATGCTGGCCCCGGCGAAGGCGTAGATGTTCTGGTCATCGTCGCCCACGGCAAAGAGGCTGATGCGCAGCTCATCCTCCAGCGACCGCCCCGCCACCGCGCCGATCAGGGCGTATTCCTCGGGGCCGATGTCCTGATATTCGTCGACCAGAAGCCAGCGATAGCCCTGGATGAGCGTTTCGCGCAGCGCCTCGGCCTCCGCCTTGGTCAGACCATCCCCGCGCAGCAGGGCCACGGCCTGCATGACAATGCCGTCAAAGTCGCGCGGGCCGTCGTGATCGCCTGCAAAGCTCGCCCCCATCAGCCGCATCGCCAGCGCGTGGCAGGTCGACACAGTCACCCCCGCTGCGTCATCCCCGATCAGGCGGCGAAGGCGTTCGCGGATCTCGGCCGCTGCGTGGCGATTGTAGGTCAGAACCAGTATACCGCGCGGGTCTTCGCGCTTCACGCGGATGAGATAGGCGATGCGGTGCACAAGCACGCGCGTCTTACCCGATCCTGGCCCCGCCAGCACCAGCACGTTGGTCTGTTCGCGGTCATCGCGCACGATCTCAGCCTGCACGGGGTTATCCAACGCATCAACGATGGTCCGCCATGAGGTGCCGGTGGTCTGCCGCCGGATTTCCGTGCCGCGCCCAGGCAGCCATCGGCGCAGGAAGGCGTCGCGGTCCAGCACGAAGTAATCCTCGGAAAGGCGCTGGGCCTGATCCATCGCCTCCAGCCCCTTTTCGGCATAGGCGGCCATCACATGGGTCTGGATCGTCGTCTCGTTGTAGTGCTCTTCGAGGGGCGCAAAGTGCTGCACCGTGAAGGGCCCGCCCTTGGGGCTCAGATGAACCGTGATCGCCGGGCGGAACACCGTCAGGCCCCGGCCCAAGGTGGCAACCTGCTGTTCGTGCAGCCACAGAAGCGCGCGGTCCATCAGGCGGGTCATGTCCTTGACCTCGGCCCGCAACAGCGCATCACCGTTCAGAGCATCCAGCATCGCGCCAAGGGTGGTCTCGACCTGAATGTCCTTGCCTCGCGTGCCTTTGGCCACTTTTCCGGTGAGATGGGCCAAGAGCGCCCGCGCGCCCTGCCGCCGCAGATCGGCGGTGCGGGCAACCACAGGCCAAGAGCGTTCCAGCCGCACGAAGATCGTATTCCGACTGACCTTGCGCAGAGTCAGGTTCCCCCGCCCGCCGTCCTGATCGCGCCCGTCCTGCGCCATGCCGCGCAAGATGGTTTCCACAAGATCGGGGCGCACCTGCGCGTGGCCCTTGTCACGCAGGGCTTGGCAGGTTTCGGTCAGGTTCAAGGGTTGCGCCTCGACCCCTTCGGCATCCGGCACGGTCTCTTGCATCAGGGCGATCAAGTCGGCTTCCATCCGGGCCGCGTGATCCAGACGGCGGGCCGAGGCATCCTCGACCCCAAGATGCACATAGACCGTGACAGCCGTGTCGTTGCTGGCGATCCCCAGCACCTCAAGATCGGCAAAGGCCCGCTGCAGATCCCGGCCCGTCAGCCCGCACGCCCCGGTGAGATCATCGGTGGAAACCCCTGCGTCGATGGGCGCATTCATCACATGGCGCACGAGGTCCAGAAGCTGCTTGCGCCGCCTTCCGGTAATCTGCGCCCGGTCCAGGATCGCCGAAGCCTCATCCACCGACCGGATGCGCAGCGACGACGGGAACACCTGCACCCGGTTTTCCTCACGGGAAAGCAGCGTCGCCTCCTCGAGCCAGGCGACGGCGGTTTTTACACGGGTGTCGTCGGTGGTCTTGTCGCGCTCGAATTCCTGATCCTTTTCCTCACGCACGATCTCGCCCGGCGTGGCGATCACCTCGCCGGACTTGTGCTTTTCCATCCGCCGCAGCGCCTTCAGGATTGCACCAATCTCATGCCGCGCCAGCCGCGAGCGGGCGGACAGCGAGAATTGCCGCTCCACATCCTCGGGGCTGAACAAGAGCACGCAATTGGCTGGGCCACGATCCCGCCCCGCGCGGCCTGCCTCTTGCAGGTAGTTCTCCAAGGATCCCGGAATATCGCCATGCACCACCAGCCGGATATCGGGCTTGTCGATGCCCATGCCAAAGGCGTTGGTCGCGGCGATCACCCGCAACTGGCCGATGCGAAATGCCTCTTGCAAATCGCGCTTGCGGTCGGGCGGCAGGCCAGCGTGGAAGAAGTCCGCCGCCAGCCCCTGCCCTTTCAGGAACTCCGCCACCTTTTCCGTGGCCCCGCGGGTGGCGCAATAGACCACAGCGCCCGAGGCGCCTTCAGGCGGCAGATTCGCCTCGATGGCGGACAGGATGTCGGTCAGCTTGGTGGCCTTCTGCGTGGGCAGCACGGCGAAGGACAGGTTGGCGCGCACCGCCCCGCCATCCAGCAACATCAGATCCACCCCCAGACGGGTCTGGAAATGGTCGCGGATGTCGCGCACCACCTCGGGCTTGGCGGTGGCTGTCAGGCACAAAACGGGCGCAGGGCTGTCGCCCGAGAACTCCTTGATGAAGCGGCTGACATAGCGGTAGTCGGGCCGGAAATCGTGGCCCCATTTGCTGATGCAATGCGCCTCGTCCAGAACCCACAGCCCGACCTCGCGTTGTTGCAGAACGGTGCGGATCGACGGTGACCGCAATTGTTCGGGTGAGATCAGCAGCATCGCCGCATCGCCCATCCGCACCTTTTCCAGCGCGTCATGCCGTTCGGGCAGCGACAGCATGCCGTTCACCGTCACCGCACTGGAAATCCCTGCCCGCGCCAGCCCCTGCACCTGATCCGCCATCAGCGCCACAAGCGGCGAGATCACCACCGTCAGCGCCCCGGTCTTGTCGAACCGCGACAGCGCCGGGATCTGGTAGCAGACCGATTTGCCCGTGCCGGTCGGCAGGATGCCCAGCACGGATTTGCCAGCCATCGCCTCGGCCACGATGCGTTCCTGCAAGGGGCGGCCCATGTCGTCCACCGGCTGCGGGCGGAAGGACGGAAAGCCGAACCACCGCTCCAGCGCAGCATTCGGGTTGTTCTTCTCGGCGCACCAACCGCAAGCCGGATCGCCGCAGTTGGTGTCGCGAAGGTGCCGCACGATCAGCCCGGCCTGCGGGAACTGCAGCCGCACCCAGGGCGGCATGACCGAGTCCCCACCCGCCACCGAAATCCAGGACAGCGCATAGGCCATCGGCCAGCCGTTGCGCGGATCGGACAGGCGGCCAAGGGTCTGGTCCAGCCGGTGATTGCAGGCTCGGCCATCCAACAGTCGGCGGATGGCGGCATGGGCTGCGGCCTCACCAGGCGGCGGGCCCCGCAGAAACTGGAACAGCGCGTCGAAGCCTGCCCCGCCCTCGGCCCGCGTCGTCAGATGGTGATAGGCAAGCACCGCATCGGGCGCCTCCCGCCCCAGCCGGGTGAAGGCCGCGATCTGGTCGGACAGCACCTGCAGCGCCAGCCGCGCATCCTGTTCGGGGTCATTCACATGCCCGACCTGCAGCCGTCCGTCCTGATAGTGCTTGACCAGATGGTGGTAGGGATTGCGAGGAAAGGCCAACGGGTTCAGCCAGAGCGTATCGATCGGCGCAGCCCCTAGCCCCGCCAGCCGCGCCCGGTTCGCCACCAGATGCGGCAGGTCGTGGCGCAGGATGTTGTGACCGACAAGATGAACCGCGCCCTCGCAGAACGCCTCCAGCCGGTCCAGCGCAGGTTCAAGCGCGGCCCCTTTGTGAGCCAGCCCCGCCTCGCCCCGAACCGCCGCAAAGGCAAAAAGCCGCGCAGACTTCGGATCAACCTCGAGATCGACCGAAACACAACGCGACAGGAACAGGGTGGGGTCGAAGCTCAGCTATCCGAAATCCAAGGGCGAAGATGAAGGCGCAAGCCATTGATAACCCTGTTGCCCAAGGAAGCAATGCCGTAGATCGATCTGCGCCCCGGACCAGCGACTTGAAGGGCCTGCATCGTTGCGTGCTTTCTGTTCGGGCTACTTTCGGTCAGGCTCCGATGCGATCCATTGCATAGAGAGTAGTTTCGGAACGTCTGGAAAACCTGCACGTTCCGGTGTGATCTGGTAAGGTCGGAATGCGACGAGGAGCCCCGCCGGACCCGAAGCGGCAGCGGCAAAATGGAGGCGGAAAATCACTTACCAAACGCCTGCAACCTGTTCAGAGATAAACGGGACCACATCAGTCCGACTCACCGTTGGTCCTTTCTCGTTGCCGCAAAGCCAAACCTTCCTTGAATCTCAATCTCCGTTCCGGACACGGGTGCCCGCGCGCCGTTCCAGGATCTCTACCGCCTGATCGAGCCGCCCGACCCCGGCCAGCCCGCCTTGGTCGGCAAAGTCTGCGGCGGCGGTCATTTTCGGTCCCATCGACCCGGCAGGAAGATCGAGTGCGCGCGCCTCGTCGGGGGTCAGCGAGGCGATCACTGCTTCGGTCGGGGTGCCGAAATCGCGATAGACGGCATCCACGTCGGTCAGCAACAAGAGGGCATCTGCTCCGAGTTGGCATGCCAGAAGAGCACTGGCGGCATCCTTGTCGATCACCGCCTCGATCCCGGTCATGCTGCCATCGCGCTGCCGCAGCACCGGAATGCCGCCTCCGCCGGTGCAGATCACGATCACGTCCCGCTCCAGCAGAAGCTGCAGCACGCGTATGTCGGGGACTTCTTTCGGTACCGGCGAGGGCACGACGCGGCGCCACTTGTCGCCATCGGGCGCAATGGACCAGCCGGCGGCCCTGGCGCGGGCCTCGGCTTCTTCACGTTCGTAGACCGGGCCGATGAACTTAGTGGGCTTGCCGAAAGCCGGGTCAGTCCCGTCCACGATCACCTGGGTCAGCAGCGTGGCCACCGGCCGACTGTGACCCAGCGCATTTTCCAGCTCCTGCTCGATCATGTAGCCGATCATGCCGCCGGTCTCGGCCCCCAGCACATCCAGCGGATAGGCCTCGTCCGGCTTGTAGGCCGCGCCCTGCAGCGCCAGCAGCCCGACCTGCGGGCCGTTGCCGTGGGTGATGACCAGCCGGTGCCCGGCCTGAACGATGCGCGCCAGCGCGCGCGCGGCCTCGCGCACGTTGGCCCGCTGGTTTTCGGCCGTCAGCGGCTCGCCCCGCCGCAACAGGGCGTTGCCGCCAAGTGCTGACACCACAAGCATTTCAGCCCCCCAGCGTGGCGACCAGAACCGCCTTGATCGTGTGCAGCCGGTTCTCGGCCTGGTCGAAGACGATCGAGGCCGGGCTTTCAAAGACCTCCTCGGTCACTTCCATGCAGTCGAGCCCGAACTCGTCCTTGATCTGCTGGCCGACGGTGGTTTCGGTGTTGTGGAAGGCAGGCAGGCAATGCATGAATCGGGCGCGCGGGTTGCCGGTTTTTTTCATCACCTCGGCGTTGACCTGATAGGGCATCAGCAGCTTGATGCGGTCAGCCCATTTCTCCTTGGCCTCGCCCATCGAGAGCCACACGTCAGTATAGACGAAATCCACCCCTTTCACGCCCTCGTCGACGGAATCGGTCAGCGTGATCCGCGCCCCGGTGTCCTTGGCGACGGCATTTGCATAGTCCTGAATCTCGGCCGTCGGCCACAGCGTCTTTGGCGCGCAAAGCCGCACGTCCATGCCCATCTTGGCGCCGCCGATCAGCAGGCTGTCGCCCATGTTGTTGCGGGCATCGCCAAGGAAGCAATAGGACACCTGACGCAGCGGCTTTTCGGCATGTTCCTGCATGGTCAGGAAATCGGCGAGGATCTGGGTCGGGTGGAACTCGTCCGTCAGCCCGTTGTAGACCGGCACGCCGGACCAGTCGGCCAGCGTCTGCACCACTTCCTGCCCGAAGCCGCGGTATTCGATCGCGTCGTAGATGCGGCCCAGCACGCGGGCGGTGTCCTTGACGGTTTCCTTGTGGCCCATGTGGTTGCCGGACGGCCCCAGATAGGTCACGGTCGCGCCTTGGTCATGCGCCGCCACCTCGAAGCCCACGCGGGTGCGGGTGCTGTCCTTCTCGAAGATCAGCGCGATCTCCTTGCCCTTCAGCTTCGGCACTTCGGTTCCGGCGTATTTCGCCGTCTTCAGATCGGCCGAAAGCTTCAGAAGGAAACCGATCTCGGCCGGGGTGAAATCGCGGAGGGTCAGGAAATGGCGGTTTTTCAGGTTGAACGACATTCGGTGCCTCCTCAGACGGCGTCGCGGATGGTGGGGCAGGACATGCAGTGGCTGCCGCCGCGGCCGCGGCCCAGCTCGGCGCCCGGAATGGCGCGTACATCGATGCCGGCGGCCTTCAGCGCCGCGTTGGTGTCGTCGTTGCGGTCATAGCCGATGACCACGCCCGGACGCAGGCAGAGCACGTTGTTGCCGTCATTCCACTGTTCGCGCTTGCGTTCCTCCTCGGTGTTGCCGCCGGTCGCGACCAGTTCCAGCGACTTGTAGCCCAGGACCTCGGCCACGATCTCGAAGATCGGGCGCGGATCGTGGCGGAACTCTATCGCCGCCCCGCCCTTGCCGGGGCGCAGGTCATAGCAGACCAGTTCCTCGGCCACTTCGCGAAAGGTCGTGACCACGTTGCCGCCGCAGAGGGTAAAGATCGTGTCCAGGTGCATCGCGGCGCGCGATTTCGGGATGGCAAAGGCCAGAACCCGCTGGGCGGCGCCCTTTTCGAACAGCGCGACCGCCAGTTGCCCGATGCCCTGCGGTGAAGACCGCTCGCCCATGCCGACCAGCACCGTACCATTGCCGACCGGCATGATGTCGCCGCCTTCGACGGTCGCCAGCCCGTGATCCACGCCGGGATCGCCGAAGTAGATCTCGGCCTTGCCGGCGAACTTGGGGTGGAACTTGTAGATCGCGGTGTTCAGCAGCGTCTCGGGGCGCCGGGCCGGCCAGTGCATCGGGTTGACCGAGACCCCGCCATAGATCCAGGCCGAGTTGTCGCGGGTGAAAAGCGCGTTGGGCAGCGGCGGCAGGATCAGGCCCTGATGGCCAAGATAGGCCCCGAACAACCCGCTGGGCTTGAACGGCAGATCGCCGGTCGCCAGCCCGCCCAGCAGGTATTCCGCCAGCTTCGCGCCGGGCAGCTCCTCCATCCAGGCCCGCAGTTCGGCCAGCATGCCGACGCCGACCTGATCGCGGTTGATGCGGTGGTCCAGCACATACTTGCGCCCCTCGGCCAGGTCCAGCGTCTCGGCCAGCAGGTCGTTCACGTCCAGCACCTCGACGCCCTCGTCGCGCATGACGGATGCGAAGACGTCATGGTCCTTCTGCGCCTGCTTGACCCAGAACACATCGTCGAACAGCAGTTCCTGGCAATTGTCGGGCGTCAGCCGGCGGTGAGCAAGGCCGGGCCGGCATACGATGACCTGACGCAGCTTGCCAGTTTCAGAGTGAACTCCAAGCGTTTGATCGGACACGGTTTCTACCTTTCCTTACAGAAGTGCGGCGACAGTGAGAGCCGCCGTGATGAAGACCAGCAGGATCAGCATCAGCGGCCAGATGAAGGCCAACCAGCGGATGTAGGACACATGCGCGATGGCAAGGCCGCCGACCACGACCGCGAAGGTCGGGTTGATCAGGTTCACCAGCCCGTTGGCCGACTGGAAGGCCGTGACCACCAGGTCGCGCCCGACACCGGCGAAATCGGCAAGCGGCGCCATGATCGGCATCGACAGCACCGCTAGCCCCGAAGAGGACGGCACGAAGAAACTCATCCCGACCTCGATCCAGAACATCAGGTTGATGAAGGCCAGATCGCCAAGGCCGCCCAGCGACTGTTCCGCACCGTGCAGGATCGTGTCGGCGATCAGCCCGTTGTCCATGATCACCACGATACCGCGGGCAAGACCGACCACCAGAGCGACGCCCAGAAGATCGCGCGCGCCATCGACGAAGCTGCCGGTCAGCTTTTTTTCGCCCAGCCGTCCCACCAGACCGATGACGATGGCCGATCCGAAGAACAGCGCACCCATCTTGTCCATCCACCAGCCCTGGCTGGAGACGCCCCAGATCATCGCCGCAAAGGTCAGCGCAAAGATGATCAGGACGACCTTCTGTGTGCCTGTCAGGGTGGCATCTTCCATATTGCCGAACCCCGCGTGCAGGAACAGCCTGCGATGCGCATCGGCCTGGCCCGCCACGATCGAGCGGGACGGATCGGTCTTGACCCGATGCGCATAGCGCATGACATAGGCCGCACAGATCACCAGCCCGCCCAGCAGGATCACGACGCGAAGGATCATGCCTTCGGTAAAGGGAATGCCCGCCGCATTGGCCGCGATGACAGTGGCAAACGGGTTGATGGTGGAACCCAGCACGCCAATACCCGCACCGATCAGGATCGTGGCCACCCCCGTCACCGCATCATAGCCCGCGGCGATCATCACCGGGATAAGGATCGCGTAAAAGGCCAGCGTCTCCTCGGCCATGCCATAGGTCGTGCCGCCAAGCGCAAACAGCGACATCAGGATCGGGATCATCCAGATCTCGCGCCCCTTCATCGCGGTCATCGCCGTCTTGATCCCTGCGTCGATCGCGCCGGTCGCATTGACCACGCCAAGAAAGCCGCCAAGGAACAGCACGAAAAGCGCCACATCGATGGCGTTCGCCTCATAGCTGTCGGGGTCGTAGAAACCCGCGACGGGTGCCAGCATCACCTCGACAAAGCCCTGCGGGTTCGCCTCGACCGTCTTGAAAGTGCCAGCCACGGCCACTTCACGGCCGATTTCCTCGTTCATCACCCGGTCATACTGGCCTGCGGGGATGATCCAGGTCAGCGCGGCGACAAAGATGATCAGCAGGAAAAGGATCGTGTAGGCAGTCGGAAAACGGGATGCGAGACCATGGGCGGGATCGTTTTCCGATGCGCCCGGATCGCCGCTTGGCGCGTTCTGATCTGTCATGGCTGGTCTCCCTACGGTTAACTCCGATGTGCAAATCTCAACCCAAAGCTATCGAGGCTTGACGCCAAATCAAATTGCTCGATGCTGAGGCAGCAGACAATTTGAGATGGTCAAGTCCTCAATGCTGATTGATTGCTCTGCCTGACTGGGCTTTTGCGCTTGAAAGCACGGGCGATTGCACCGGTCCATGATGCAGATCAAGCCGGCGCGACTCCCCGACACTGTTCCCGCCGCAACCCGCGTGCGGTCGCCGGCGCGTGGGGCCAAAACATGAGGAAGCGACAGGAAATGACGAGCGGCTACGAAGGGATGAATGTCGTAGGAGGGCCAAAGACAGGCATCCTCGTCAGCGCGGCCATTGATAGCCAGCAGAAGGCATGCTGATGCGGGTTTCCGACCCACATTCCCGCCCCGCAGCCGATTGCCTTGCCGATCTGGAAGCCCGCCTCGCGGGCCTGACCACGTCCGAGGCGGAAGAACGGCTCGCCGCCCACGGCCCGAACCGCCTGCCCGAAGCAAAGTCGCGGGGGCCACTTTTGCGGTTTCTGGCCCAGTTCAACAACGTGCTGATCCAGGTCCTGCTGGCAGCGGCGGTGGTGACGGCGTTCCTGAACCACTGGATCGATACTGGCGTCATCCTTGCCGTGGTTCTGGCCAACGCCGTGATCGGCTTCGTCCAGGAGGGCAAGGCCGAAACCGCCATGGCCGCGATCCGCGGCATGCTGGCACCGCGCGCGGCCGTCCTGCGCGACGGGCAGCGCCAGTCGGTCGACGGGGCCAGCCTTGTTCCCGGCGACATCGTGCTGCTGGAGGCCGGCGACAAGGTTCCCGCCGACCTGCGGCTGATCGAGGCCCGCGGGCTGGCCGCGCAGGAGGCGATACTGACCGGCGAATCCGTCGCGGTGGAAAAGACGCCCGATCCGGTTGCCGCCGCAGCCCCGCTGGGCGACCGCAGATCAATGCTGTGGTCGGGCACGCTGGTGACGCAGGGAACCGCGCGGGGGCTGGTGGCGGCCACAGGCTCCAGCACCGAGATCGGGCGCATCGGCGGCCTGCTGGCAGGGGTCGAGCAACTGACCACGCCGCTGGTCGCGCAGATGGACCACTTCGCGCGCTGGCTGTCGTTCCTGATCCTGCTGGCCTCGGCGCTGCTGCTGGCCTGGGGCCATTTCGTCGGCCACGAGCCGTTCCCGGACCTGTTCATGACCGTGGTCGCCATCGCTGTGTCGGCAATCCCCGAGGGCCTGCCGGCGGTGATGACGATCACGCTGGCCATCGGCGTGCAGGCCATGGCCCGGCGCAATGCCATCGTGCGCCACCTGCCCGCAATCGAGGCGATTGGCTCGGTCTCGGTCATCTGCACCGACAAGACCGGCACCCTGACCCGCAACGAGATGGTGGTGGTGACGGCCGAAACCGCCGAGGGGGTCTTTCAGGTCTCGGGTGAGGGTTACGCGCCCGAGGGTCGGATCGACCCGCCGGGGGACCTGCGCCCCCTCGCCCGTGCGGCGGCGCTTTGCAACGATGCGGCGCTGGTCGAAAAGGGCGGGCAATGGCTCATCGAGGGCGACCCAATGGAGGGGGCGCTGCTGGTTTTCGCCGGCAAGATCATGCAAGACACGCCCCGCGCCCGGCTTGACGCGATCCCCTTCGACAGCCGCCACCGCTTCATGGCGGTGCTGACCGATGGGCCCAAGGGCCGCATCACCCATGTCAAGGGCGCGCCGGAACGGGTGTTGCGCATGTGTGCGGGGCTGGACCTGCAGGCATGGCACGACCGTGCCGAGGCGATGGCCCGGCGCGGCCTGCGTGTGCTGGCGCTGGCTGAACGCGCCGAGACCACCGGCCGGATCGACGCCCCCGCGCTGGAGGGCGGCCTGAGCTTTCTGGGGCTGGTCGGCCTGATCGACCCGCCCCGCCCCGAGGCGATCGCCGCCGTAGCGGAATGCCGGGCCGCCGGGATCCGGGTCAAGATGATCACCGGCGACCACGCCGGCACCGCTGCCGCCATCGCGGCCCAGATCGGGCTGGTGAACCACGCCCGTGTGCTGACCGGCGCCGACCTGGACAAACTGGACGATGCGCAACTGGCGCTGGAGGTCGCGGGCGTCGATGTCTTTGCCCGCACCAGCCCCGAGGACAAGCTTCGCCTTGTCACCGCGTTGCAGGCCAACGGCCTGACCGTCGCCATGACCGGCGACGGCGTCAACGACGCGCCCGCGCTCAAGCGCGCCGATGCGGGCATCGCCATGGGGCTGAAGGGCTCGGAAGCGGCGAAAGAGGCCGCCGACATGGTGCTGGCGGATGACAATTTCGCCTCGATCGCGGCGGCGGTGCGCGAGGGGCGCACGGTCTATGACAACCTCAAGAAGGTCATCAGCTGGACCCTGCCCACCAACGCGGGCGAGGCGCTGGTGGTTATCGTGGCGCTTGTCGCCGGCATGGCGCTGCCGCTGACACCGGTGCAGATCCTGTGGATCAACCTGATTACCAGCATCACCCTGGGCTTTGCCCTGGCGTTCGAGCCGACCGAGGCGGTCACCATGTCGCGCCCCCCGCGCCCGCGCGCCACACCGATCCTGTCGGGGGGGCTGGTGTGGCATGTGGTGCTGGTGGCGGCACTGTTCCTGGCGGCGGTCTTCGGGATGTTCACCTACGCGCTGGACCAAGGCTATTCCTTGGCGCTGGCGCAGACAATTGCGATGAACACGCTGGTGGTGCTGGAGATCTTCCACCTGTTCTTCATCCGCAACATCCACGGCACCTCGCTAACATGGGATGCGGTCAAGGGCACGCGCGTGGTCTGGGCTGTCGTCATCATCATCACCGCCGCGCAATTCGCCGTCACCTACTTGCCGCCCTTGCAGGCCGTGCTCGGGACTGAACCCGTACCGCTGGCCGACGGCCTGCTGATCGTCGGAATCGGCGCTGCGTTCTTTGCCCTGATCGAGATCGAGAAGCAGATCAGGCTGGGGTTAACGCGATGATCGGGCCGCAGGCCAAGGACTGCGGAGAGGCCGGACGGATTGTCATTTCCGTGCCGTATCTGGTGCCTACACTTCGCGGCGCCACCGCGTCACCCCGAAAAAGCGATGCCCGGAGGGTGAAGCGTGGGGCTGCGCTTGTATTGACGATTCCCCACAAATAACATCGGCATTCAAGGATGCCGCGGCGCAGCAAGTGAGGGCAGGCGTGAAACAGAAACCGAAATACCTTGTTCCGACCATTCTGGTGGTCGCGGCGGTTGCGGCCTATTTTGCCTGGACCAAGCTGGACACGCCGGCGCTGCCTGAGGGCATCGTGGGCGCGAATGGCCGGATCGAGGCGACCGAGATCGACATCGCCGCGCTGACCGGCGGCCGTATCGCCGACATTGCGGCGGCCGAAGGTCAGGTCGTCAATGCGGGCGATGTGCTTGTGCAGATGGATGTCGTCCAGCTCAACGCCCAGAAACGCCAGGCCGAGGCACAGCTGCGCCGGGCCAGTATCGCTATCGAGACTGCAAAGGCCATGGTCGCCCAGGCCGAGGCACAGGAGCGCGCGGCAGAGGCTGCGGTGGATCAGGCGCAGGCCATGGCCGATGCCGCCGCCCAGAAGCTGGCCCGTTCGGAACAGCTGGTGAAAACGAACGCGGTCTCGCAGCAGGTTTTTTGACGACGACCGCGCGAAGGACCGCGAGGCAAAGGCGGGCGTCGCCGCGGCCGAGGCTTCGCATGCGGCAGCTCTCGCCGGGATCACTTCGGCCCAAGCGCAGGTGGTGGACGCCGAGGCCGCGATTGATGCGGCAAAGGCCTCGATCGATTCCATCACGGCCTCGATCGACGATGCGACGCTGGTCGCCCCCCGTAGCGGTCGTATCCAGTATCTTGTCGCACAGGAAGGCGAGGTCGTCGGCTCGGGGGGCCGGATCCTGAGTCTTGTCGATCTGGGCGATGTCTACATGACGGTGTTCCTGCCCACATCGCAGGCGGGGCGGGTTCAGATCGGGTCCGAGGTGCGCCTGACCCTGGATGCAGCCCCCGGTATCGTGATCCCGGCGACGGTTTCCTATGTGGCGGATGTGGCGCAATTCACCCCCAAGACGGTCGAGACGGCGGAAGAGCGTGAGAAGCTGATGTTCAGAGTTCGGGCAAAAGTCGATCCAGAGCTGCTTTCCCGCTATGTCGCCTATGTGAAGACCGGCCTCCCGGGCATGGCCTATCTGAAGACGCTTCCCGATGCCGAATGGCCGGCCTCGCTTGCCAATGTCGTGAAATGACCGGGGCAGACCAGCCGCCGGTCGCATCGGTCAGTGACCTGATCCTGCGTTACGGCAAGGTTACTGCGCTGGACAGGGTGACGCTGGACATCCCCGCCGGCATGATGGTGGGGCTGATCGGTCCCGACGGCGTTGGAAAGTCCAGCCTTCTGTCGCTGCTTGCCGGGGCGCGCGTGATCCAGGACGGCGGCGTGCATGTGCTGGGGGGCGACATGCGCGACGCCGGACACCGGAGCCGGGTCTGCCCGCGCATCGCCTATATGCCGCAGGGGCTGGGCAAGAACCTGTACCCGACGCTTTCGGTCGAGGAGAATCTGGAGTTCTTCGGCAGGCTCTTTGGCCATGACAAGGCCGAAAGAGATCGCCGCATCCTTGACCTGCTGACAGCGACCGGCATGTCGCCGTTCCGCGACCGTCCGGCGGCAAAGCTTTCCGGTGGCATGAAGCAGAAGCTGGGCCTTTGTTGCGCGCTGATCCATGACCCGGACCTGTTGATCCTTGATGAACCGACGACCGGCGTCGATCCCCTGTCGCGCCGCCAGTTCTGGGATCTGATCGACAGCATCCGCGCCACGCGCCCCGACATGAGCGTGATCACGGCCACCGCCTATATGGAGGAGGCCGCGCGTTTCGACTGGCTGGTGGCGATGAACGCCGGCAAGGTGCTGGCGACGGGCACGACGGCAGAGCTTCTGGCGCGCACCGGCGCGGCCGATCTTGACCGCGCCTTCATCGCGCTTTTGCCGGCGGCCGATCGCGGTGACGATCAGGAGGTGGTGATCCCACCGCGCGATGCAACCGATGGCGAGATTGCCATCGAGGCCGAACACCTGACCCAAAGGTTCGGCGATTTCACCGCCGTCAACGACGTCAGCTTTCGCATCGCCAAGGGCGAGATCTTCGGCTTTCTCGGCTCCAACGGCTGCGGCAAGACCACGACGATGAAGATGCTGACCGGCCTTCTGGAGCCGACCGAGGGCATCGCCCGGCTGTTTGGCCACGAGGTCGATGCCCGCGACCTGGCGGTGCGCCGCAGGGTCGGATTCATGAGCCAGGCCTTCTCGCTTTATTCGGAACTGACGGTGCGACAGAACCTGGAACTGCACGCCCGGCTTTTCGCCCTTGAGGAGGCGAAGATCCCCGCGCGGGTGGCCGAGATGGCGGAGAGGTTCGACCTTGGTGACGTGGCGGACGCGCTGCCCGAAGCGCTGCCCCTGGGGATCCGGCAGCGGCTTTCGCTGGCCGTGGCCCTGATCCACGGACCAGAGATCCTGATCCTTGACGAGCCGACTTCGGGTGTGGACCCGGTCGCGCGCAACGGCTTCTGGCGCATTCTGGCGGACCTGTCGCGCAAGGATGGCGTGACGATCTTCGTCTCGACCCATTTCATGAACGAGGCGGAATGGTGCGACCGCATCTCGCTGATGCATGCCGGAGAGGTGCTGATCAGCGACACGGCCGAGGCGATCAAGGCCTCGAAAGGCTGCGAGACACTGGAAGATGCCTTTGTCGCCTATCTGCAAGAGGCGATCGACAAGACCGCACCGCCACCCGCCCCTGCGCCCGAAGCAGCCAATCAGGCCGCGCCCGCCGCCGCACCTGCCCCACCGCACCCGCAGCGGAGATTCAGCCTGCGCCGCCTTCTCAGCTATTCGCGGCTGGAAAGCCTGCAACTTCAGCGTGACCCGATCCGTCTGGCGATGGCGCTTGTCGGCAGCCTGCTTTTGATGGTGGTGATCGGCCTTGGCATCAACATGGATGTCGAGGATCTTACCTTTGCGGTTCTGGACCGTGACCAGACCACTGCCAGCCGGGACTATGTCGCCGACATTGCCGGATCGCGCTATTTCACCGAACGGCCCGCGCTTCAGGGCTATGACGACATGGACGCAAGGATGCGGGCGGGCGAGATCAGCCTGGCGATCGAGATTCCTGCCGGCTTTGCCGCGGATGTGGCGCGCGGCCGCACGGTCGAGATCGGCGCCTGGTTCGACGGTGCCAACCCGACCCAATCCGGCACGGTGCAGGGCTATATCCAGGGAATGCACGGCGACTGGATCACGCGCAAGATGCGCGAGGCGCTTGGCTCGGCCGCTCTGGCCGGCGATTTCGAGCTTGTCACCCGCTACCGCTACAACCCGGATGTGAAAAGCATCGTCGCCATGGTGCCGGCGGTCCTGCCCATGCTGCTATTGATGATCCCGGCCATCCTGACCACCTTGTCGGTGGCCCGGGAGAAAGAGCTTGGTTCGATCATCAATTTCTACGTGACCCCGGTGACGCGGCTGGAATTCCTTCTGGGCAAGCAGCTGCCATATATGGCGCTGGCCATGGTGAACTTCGTGCTGATGATGGTGATGGCGGTTTTCGTCTTCAGGGTGCCGTTCACCGGCAGTTTCATCGGCTTTTCCATGTCCGCGCTGGTGTTCGTGACGGCCAGCACCGCGCTTGGCTTTCTGGTGTCGGTATTCATCTCCAGCCAGGTTGCGGCCTTGTTCGCGACGACGCTGCTGACGATGATTCCCGCGGTGTCCTATTCCGGTCTGATCGACCCGGTATCTTCGCTGGAAGGGTTCGGGCGTACCATCGGCGAGGTCTATCCGGCCACATGGTTCATCACGGCGGCCCGCGGTGCCTTCTCGAAATCGTTCGGCTTTGTTGAACTGATCCAGCCGACGCTGGCGATGGCGGCCTCGGTTCCGATCATCCTGGGGTTGAGCGTGTCCTTCCTGAAGAAGCAGGAGAGGTAGCGCCATGAACCTGAAGAACGTCCGAAACCTCGGGGTGAAGGAGCTGCGCGGGCTGTGGCGCGACTGGATCATGCTGGCGCTGATCGTCTATTCCTTCAGCCTGTCGGTCTGGACTTCGGCCAATTCCAGCCCGGAGACGCTGAGCAATGCCGCGATCTCGATCGTCGACGAGGACCAGTCGCAGCTATCGTCGCGGATCGTCTCGGCCTTCTATCAGCCCTATTTCGTGCCGCCGAACCTGATTACCGCCGCCGAAATCGACACCAGGATGGATGCGGGCCTGGATACTTTCGCGCTGAACATTCCACCGGATTTCCAGCGCGATGTGCTGGCGGGCAAGGCACCGGCGATCCAGCTGAACATTGACGCGACACGGATGAGCCAGGCTTTCACCGGCGGCGGCTATGTCAGTCAGATCGTGTCCAGCGAGGTCTCGGAATTTGTCTCGGGGTATCGGGCGCAAAGCACGCTGCCCGTCGAACTGGCCCTTCGCGCCCGCTATAACCCGTCGCTTGATCCCGGCTGGTTCGGGGCCATCAACAGCGTTATCCAGTCGATCACCATGCTGTCGCTGATCCTGACCGGATCAGCCCTGATCCGGGAAAAGGAACATGGCACGGTCGAACATCTTCTGGTGATGCCGGTCACGGCGACCGAGATCATGCTGTCCAAGATCTGGTCGATGGGGCTGGTGGTTCTGCTTGGCTCGACCTTCTCGCTGACGGTGGTGGTTCAGGGGCTGATGAATGTGCCCGTCGCGGGATCGGTGCCGCTTTTCCTTGCCGGGGCGGTTCTGATGATGGTCGCCATGACCTCGATGGGGATATTCATGGCCACGGTCGCCGGCACAATGCCGCAGTTTGCGCTTCTGATGATGATGGTTCTCATCCCGCTGCAGATCCTGTCCGGCGGCATGACCCCGCGCGAGTCGATGCCGGAGTTCATCCAGACCATCATGCTGGCGGCACCGAATACCCACTTCATCATCCTGTCGCAGTCGATCCTGTTCCGGGGGGCCGGGCTGGAGGTGGTCTGGCCGCAGCTTCTTGCGCTGGCGGTGATCGGGGCGGTGCTGTTCTGGCTGGCACTCCGGCAGTTCCGGGCCTTCCTGCGCTAAGGGGCGCGCCCAGATAACGAAAAGTTGCGCCGGGGGCGGGGGCGCATGGTTTGCCTTTCGCCGCCCAGCGCGCAGATAGACATATCGAACCCATGGGACGGTTGGCGAACCCGCCGGCCTTCCGGCAATCGAAAGGTGGAAACATGGCTCAGCGTGACATGACATTTCCCGCGATGGCGCAGACTGCGGAATACATGACAGATGCCTGGCAGCGTTCGGTGATTTTCCTTGACGTGATGCGCGAACGTGCCGCCCAGTACGACGCCCATACCAAAGATCCGGCGCCCAATGTCCTGAGCTATGATGCCGAACTGGTCCTCGATGCCCGCAGTTTCGACCCGCCGGTGAACTATCTTCTCTATCGGATCGTCCCCCCTGAAGACGTAACCATCGACCCCCTGAAACGTCCCTTCGTGATCGTCGATCCGCGCGCGGGTCAGGTTTCGGGCATCGGCGGCTTCAAGGCCGACAGCGAGGTGGGCGTCGCGCTGAAGGCGGGCCATCCGGTCTGGTTCATCGGCTTTCTGCCCGAACCGGTTCCCGGCCAGACCATCCTTGATGTCACCAATGCCCAGGCGACCTTTCTGGAAACGGTAGTCGCGCGCCACCCCGAGGCCGAGGGCAAGCCCTGCGTCATCGGCAATTGCCAGGCCGGTTGGGCGGTGATGATCCTTGCCGCCCTGCGGCCCGAGCTTTTCGGCCCGATCATCGTTCCCGGAACGCCTCTGTCCTACTGGGCGGGCGTGCATGGCAAATATCCGATGCGCTATGCCGGCGGCCTCATGGGCGGAACCTGGCTGACGGCACTGGCGGGCGATCTGGGGGGCGGCATCTTCGATGGCGCCGCGCTGGTCCAGAACTTCGAGGCGCAGGATCCGGCGAACACCTTCTGGACCAAGCAATACAATCTCTGGTCGAAGATCGACACCGAGCCCGAGCGTTACCTTGGGTTCGAGAAGTGGTGGAATGCCCTGGTCACGCTGAATGCCGGGGAAATGCAGTGGATCGTGGACGAGCTTTTCGTCGGCAACCATCTTGCGGCCGGCGATATCCGAACTGCGGATGGCACTGCCATCGACCTGCGCGCGATCAACTCGCCCATCGTCGTCTTCTGCTCGAAGGGCGACAACATCACTCCGCCGCAGCAGGCGTTGGACTGGATCCTTGACCTTTATGACAGCGAGGACGACATCCGCGCCTGGGGGCAAACCATTGTCTACACGGTGCACGACCATATCGGCCATCTGGGCATTTTCGTCTCGGGCCAGGTCGCACGCAAGGAACATGACGAGTTCGCCCACAACATCGACCTGATCGACGTGCTGCCCCCCGGTCTTTACGAGGCGGTGCTGACCCCGAAGGAGGCGGCCGGAGTCAATGCCGATCTGGTCAAGGGCGACTGGGTGATGCGTTGCGAGGCGCGCACGCTGGATGACATCCGCGCGCTTGGCGGCAACGACCTTGAGGACGAGCGCAAGTTCGAGACGGTGGCACGGCTCTCCGAGATCAACCTGGCACTTTACCGCACCTTCGCCCAGCCCTTCGTGCAGGCCTTCACGACGCCATCCTTCGCCGAGGCGACGCGCAGGTTCCACCCGCTGCGACTGTCCTACGAGATGTTCTGCGCCGGCAACCCCTGGATGCGGCAGGTCAAGGGACTGGCAGAAAGTGTGCGCGAAAAACGCGAACCTGCCAGCCCGGACAACCCCTGGCTCAACATGCAGGAGATGACATCAACCGCCATCGTTCAGGGTCTTGACGCGATGCGCGACGTGATCAACTGGACATCCGAGGCCAGTTTCCACGCCATTTATGGCAATAGGGCCTTGCAGGCGGCGCTAGGCGTCGACACATCCTCGACAGAGCGCCCGCGCAAGCCCGCACATACCGGGCTGCATGACGAACTGGTCAGGCGCCGCGACGAGGGGCTGCGCCGAAACATGACGGAGGGCGGTCCTGTCGCGGCAGTGGTGCGGGCGCTGATCTGGGTCGGCATGTCGGGCAGGGTCGTCGACGAACGCCAGTTCGCCGAGATCGCCCGATTGCGCCGGACCCATCCCGAAAGCGGCGCTTTGACGCTGGCCGATTTCAAGCAGATGGTGCGTGAACAGCTTCAGATGCTGCTTCTCGACGAAGAGGCGGCGCTTGGGGCCATTCCCGGTCTCATGCCCGAATCCGGCGACCAGCGCCGCATGGCGCTTGACACCATCCGCGAGGTGGTCGAGGCCAGCGGCGCGCTGGACCACAAGGCGCGGCAGCGGCTGAACCGGATCGCCAGCCTTCTTGGCATCGGACCCGCAGCGATCGACAAACGCAAGGCATCCTGAACGGACACCCCATGGACGAGCTTCACGACAAGCACCAGCGCCTGATTGCCGCCGCCCGCGACGGCTCGCCCGCCTTGACCGTCGTCGCACATCCTTGCGACGAGACCTCGCTGCGCGGCGCGATGGAGGCGGCGGCGGCACATCTGATCGAGCCGGTTCTGGTGGGGCCGGAAGCCCGCATCCGCGCCATCGCCGCCGAACACGGCATCGACCTTGCCGGGCGGCAGTTCGTCGATGCGCCGCACAGCCACGCCGCCGCCGCGCAGGCGGTGGCCCTGATCCGCGCCGGCAAGGGCGAGCTTTTGATGAAAGGCAGCCTGCACACCGATGAGCTGATGAAGGAAGTCACCGACGCGACCACCGGCCTGCGCACCGAACGCCGGATCAGCCATGTCTTCATCATGGATGTGCCGGGCCACCCCGAGACGCTGTTCATCACCGATGCAGCGATCAACATCTTTCCCGATCTCGACAGCAAGCGCGACATCGTACAGAACGCCATCGACCTGTGGGCGGGCATCGGGCTTGGCACACCCAAGGTGGCGATCCTGTCGGCGGTCGAGACGGTGACGACGAAGATCCCCTCAACGATCGAGGCGGCTGCGCTGTGCAAGATGGCCGAACGGGGACAGATCACCGGCGGCCTGCTGGATGGCCCGCTGGCCTTTGACAATGCCATCGATCCCGAAGCGGCGCGCATCAAGGGCATCGGCGGCCCGGTTGCCGGCCACGGCCAGATCCTTGTCGTTCCCGACCTCGAGGCCGGAAACATGCTGGCGAAGAACCTGATCTTCCTGTCCCGCGCCGATGCCGCCGGGATCGTGCTGGGCGCGCGCGTGCCGATCATCCTGACCTCGCGGGCCGACAGCGTCCGCACCCGCATGGCCTCCTGCGCAGTGGCGGCGATCTATGCCAATGCGCTCCGCAGGAAGGCCGGCGTCTGATGGACGTGATCCTGGTCGTCAACGCGGGGTCGTCCAGCCTGAAGTTCCAGTCCTTCGGTCTTGTCGATGGCGGATTGCAGCGACGTGTGCGCGGCCAGGTCGACGGGATCGGAGTCAGGCCCCGGCTCAGGATCGTCGATTCTGCAGGCGCCGTGCTGATCGACCGCAGCCATGAGGCCGCCGAAATCCCCGACCTGCCAGCCGCAATTGGCGTCCTGCGGGACTGGTTGAAGACCCGCAAGGGCATCACCCTGCGCGCCATCGGCCACCGGGTCGTGCATGGAGGGCCGGATTTCGACCGCGCCGTGCTGATCGACGAGGATATCCTGAACCGGCTCTCCCGCTATCAGACTCTGGCGCCCCTGCATCAGCCGAACAATCTGGCGCCGATCCGCCTGGCCATGGCGATCGCGCCCGACGCCCCGCAGGTCGCCTGTTTCGACACGGCATTCCACCGCCACCATGCCGAACATGTCAACTGCTATGCCCTGCCGCGCGCCTTCTACGACGAAGGCATCCGCCGCTACGGCTTTCACGGCCTCAGCTACGAATACATCGCGCAGGCCCTGTCCGAAACCGCGCCCGAGATCGCCGAGGGCCGCGTCATCGTCGCCCATCTGGGCAGCGGCGCCTCGATGTGCGCCTTGCAGGGTGGTCGCAGCGTCGAGACGACGATGGGGTTCACCGCGCTTGACGGCCTGCCGATGGGCACCCGCCCCGGCCAGCTCGACCCCGGCGTGGTGCTGCATCTGATCGAGGAAAAAGGCATGACCCCGGCCGAGATCACCCGCCTCCTCTATCGCGAGGCGGGGCTGAAGGGCCTTTCGGGCATCTCCAGCGACATGCGCGACCTTCTGACCAGCCCCGACCCGCGCGCCGCCCTTGCCATCGAGCATTTCGCCTATCGCTGCGGCCTCCACGCCGGCCAGTTGGCCGCGGCCCTCGGCGGGCTGGACGCCTTCGTGTTCACCGCCGGAATTGGCGAACATTCGCCCGAGATCCGCGCCCGCATCGCCGCGCGCCTTGCCTGGCTTGGCGCCGAGATCGACCCCGCTGCCAATGCCGCTGGCGCAACCTGCATTTCCACCCCTGCGAGTCGCCTCCCGATCCTGGTCATCCCTACCGACGAAGAACGGATGATCGCGCGCCACACCTTTGCACTGACGAGCGGCACCACGTGATTTCAGTGCCTGTGATCATGTAACTTCCGAACAGCTCTTCCCTGGGCTTGCGTGTTCCTGCAATGCTCCTAATTGCCCCTTCCCGTCCCGATTCCCAGCTCCGCCGATCTGCAATTTGTACTCCCAGATTGAGCTACCCCCCGAAAATCGGACAGTGGCGAAAGCTATGATCTGACATCTGCTGGCCTCCAAGGACGAGGAGACCATGAACGACGCACGGCGCATTCGATCCTCGCGCTCGAGGATTGTGCCGTCGCGACTTCCGGCGACTACCGTCACCGCGTCGAGGTACGAGGGCAGAGCCTCTCGCATACCATGTTCTCCAGGCAGGCGGGGACCTGGCGGCGCGCCTGCGCCTCGACGCGCTGTTTCGATGCGCGAGGCGGAGGGCATCCGACCCCGTGCAATCGGCGCCCTGTTCGGCGGCCCGATATCCGGCCTCGCGCACCGGTTCGGGGCGCGTCAGATCGCCGCCGTCGCTCTGCGTCGCCATCGCCGGCAACGTCTGGGCGACCGGCGACAGGGGCGCGTCAGCCCCGCGGCTTCGGCCGGCGGATCGGGTCGGACAGGAGCCTGAGCCCGTTCAGCACGACTAGCACCGTTCCGCCCTCGTGGCCGATCACCGCCAAGGGTAGCGGCAGGTCGAAGAACAGGCCGCCGATGACCAGCACCAGCATCGCGCCGATGGCGAAGACCAGATTCTGGCGGATGACGGCGGAAGCACGGCGCGATAGACGGTGCGCGTCGGCCAGCCGCTCCATGTCCTCGGACAGCAGCGCCACATCGGCCGCCTGAAGCGCGACCTCCGACCCGGCGGCACCCATGGCGATGCCGACATCGGCGCGGGCGAGCGCCGCCGCGTCGTTCACGCCGTCGCCGACGAAGGCAACCTTTCCGTCTCGGGTCAGCTCTGCAATCCGGCGCACCTTGTCCTCGGGCAGCATCCCGGCATGGATCTCGTCAGGCACAAGCCCCAGCTCGCCGCCGATCCGCAGCGCCACCGGGCGACGATCCCCGGTCATCATAACGATGCGGCGAACCCCGCCGCGGCGCAGGGCGGCCAGGGCGGCGGCCGAACTCGGCCTCGCCTCGTCCGCGACGCAGACAGCGCCGAGGACCCTCTGGCCGCGCCCCAGATAGACTACGGTCTGCGCCGTATCCGCCAGCACCTGCAACGCGGCATGGTCGATCCGGGCGCCCATCTCCTCGGCCAGATAGGGGTTGCCGGCCCAGAGGGGGCCGTCCTCGTCCCGTCCGAGGATGCCGAACCCGGGCCGTGCCGTTGCGTCCACGACCTTCGCCGCCGCAAGCCCGCGCGCCCCGGCCTCGCGGGCGATGGCGGCAGCGATATGGTGTTCCGACCCGGCCTCCAGCCCGGCCAGCAGCGACAGGAACCCGGCCTCGTCGCCGTCGAGCGCCACCACCCGCGTCACCGCCGCGCGGCCGGTGGTCAGCGTTCCGGTCTTGTCGAAGGCGAAGGTTTCGACACTCGCCAGGGTTTCCAGCGCCGCCCCGCCCTTGAAGAGCACGCCGCCGCTCGCCGCCGCCGACAGCGCCGACAGGATCGCGGCCGGGACCGAGATGACGATGGCGCAGGGGCTGGCCGCGACCAGCAGCGTTGCCGCCCGGTAGAGCGCCTGTTCCCAGTCGCGGCCCATCCACCAGAAGGCGGCGAAGGCGATCACCGCCCCGGCCATGACCGCGACCGTATAGCGCTGCCCGAACCATTCGCTGAACCGCTCGGAGGGGGCGCGGGCGGCCTGCGCCTCGGTCACCAGCCGGATCATGCGGGCGATGGTGCTGTCGCCGACCGTGTTCGTGACGGTCATGTCCATCACGCCGTCGAGATTGACCGTAGCCTCGAAGACCTGTGCGCCCGCCTCCTTCGATACGGGCATGGATTCGCCGGTGATGTTGGCCTCGTCGATGCCGCCGCGCCCGGTGAGAACCACGCCGTCGCTCGGCACCCGTGCGCCGGGCCGCAGCACCACCACGTCGCCGACGGCCAGTTCCCCGGCGGCGACTTCCTCGACCGCGCCGCCCGCGGTTCTGCGCAGCGCCGTCTCGGGGCGCAGCGCCATCAACGCCTCGATGGCCCGCCGCGCCCGGCCGAGTGCCCGCTCCTCAAGCGTGGTGGAGATGCTGAACAGCGTCAGCAGCACCGCGCCCTCGAACGGTGCGCCGACCACCGCCGCAGCGATGGCGGCGGCGATCATCAAGAGGTCGATGTCGAGAACATGCTCGCGCCACAGTTCCGAAACCGCGCGCCAGGCGGTCGGAAACCCGCCCGCCAGATAGACCAGCGCCAGCCCCGGAGCCAGCAAGGCGCCAAGAATCTCGTGCGCCGGCCACCGTCCGGCCACGGCAATCGCCATGCCGAGTACTGTGGCGAGCGAGAGGACCAGCGACAGGTCAACGGGCAGGGATCGCTTCATGTCAGGCTCCTGGCTGGCACAAGTGCTGGCTGGGTTCGAGAATCGTTCATGTGGGCTTCTTGCCCCGCGATGCAAGCGCCGCGATGGCGGTCCAGATGCAGGTGCGCACGGACGCTATCCTGCCGGCCCGCCGCCGACGATCGTCCACCGTGTCGAGAAGGAGCTGACTCTGATCCGCGAGGTGGACTAGGCGCCCTATTTCCAGACCGTACATGACATCGTGCAGTTTGCCAGATCGAAGGGCATCCTCTGTCAGGGCCGCGGCTCGGCGGCGAATTCCGTGGTCTGCTATCTTCTGGGCATCACCGAGGTCCCGCCCGAGAGCATCGCCCTGATCTTTGAGCGGTTCATCAGTAAGGAACGCGGCGAGCCGCCGGATATCGACGTCGATTTCGAACATGAGCGCCGGGAAGAGGTGATCCAGTGGAACTATGACCGCTATGGCCGCGAGCGCGCCGGACTGACGGCAACCGTGATCCAGGCTGCCGGCGTCGAGGTCGCGCGGGAGGTGCTCGCCGAGGCGCAGGGGGCCATCCAGCCGCTGGTGCCTTACCTCGACACCCTGCGCTGGCTGCTGATCGCCGTGGCGCTCGCCGGCATCGCCGTCACCATCCATGCCCGCATCGACGACTGGAAGCGGGGGCGGCGGTGATTGCCGGGCTGGGTGCCGCGTTCGCCGGATCGGCGTGGGGGCGCAGGGCGGCGGGGATCCTCCTCGCCGGTGCTGCGATCCTCCTGTTCATGGTGAACCTGCGCCGGGCAGGCGAGCGCGCCGGCCGTGCCGCCGAGCGCTTGGAAACACGGGAGAGAAGTAATGCCGTCCACCGCCGGATGCTGGAAGCCGCCAGCCGCCGCCCCGCTGATCGCGATGCTCTCGCTGAGCGGTTGCGCGGCGGGCGGTTCTGACAGCGGCGGGCCGGGGGCCTGTCCGCCGGTGGTCACCTACACCACCGCCGAACAGGTCCGCGCGGCCAGGGAGGTCGAGGCTCTGCCGGAGGGGGCGATGCTGGTCCGCATGCTCAGCGACTATGCGGTGCTGCGGGACCAGGCCAGGGCGTGCGGGTGAAAGCCGGGCCGGGTGGTGTCCCCGCGGGAAGCGCAGGGCGCCTCGACCGCAAGGCAGCGCCCGGCCCGGTTCACAGCTTCACAAGGTCAAAGAGCCGCAGGGGATTCGCTGCAGGGACATGGTGGCACGGCGGGGCCTCATCTGTCGCGCCCGCCGATGGGCACAGTTGTGCACCTGCCAGGGCGTGCCCTTCGCCATCACGGCAGTGCGGGCGACATTTCTTCGATGCCAGTCAGGATCCGGCCACGAACGCGATCCAAAAGGTCGGCGCCAGTGGAGATGTCGAAGCTCGCCGTTTCCAGCAGTGTTTCCTGACCCGTCACCCGGAACCGCGCGCGGATCCCTTCTTCGTCACCCAGTCCCGCATGGTGGGGATAAAGCAGCGTCAGCCGCGGGGCCTTGTAGAGGTGGGCATAGGCCATCATCTGATAGACGTCCGCCTGGGAGACCCCCTGTTTCGGATCGTCGATCCGGTCGGAAATGCGTTTCCACTTGGTGTCGATCACATGGGCGACCTGACCAGCGCGCCAGATCAGGATGTCGGGCTTGGTCTGAAACACCGCCCGATCATCATCAAGCGACGTCAGACAGAACAGGCGGCCACCCTGCAGGGTCACGCGGAATTCGGACCCTGCCAGCGCCCGCGCTACCAGACGGCCTATGTATTCCTCGAACAGGGCATTCATCTCGAACAGCAGTGCCGCTCCCTGCCCTGAACCGGCACTGGTGGTCTGGTATCGGTTACGCAGGAACAGCTGCGCCATTCCAAAGAGTTCCTGCCACGCGCTGTTCGTGCGGTCGATGACAACATCGTCCCACCGCAGGGCGGGGACCTGCACCTCTGCGACATCGGCATAGACGAAGGCCAGTTCCCGCAGCCGCTGCACATTCGTCGCGTTGCGCGACATGCCCGCCAGATGCGCGATGGTCGCCTTCATGATGCGGTTGAGGGCGATATCCTCGGACAACTCGTCATAGCGGCACGCCAGGCGGCCCGGGTTTGCAAGATGTCGGGTGAACTGACGCGGGATATCCAGCGATCCCCGCAAGGTCGGCAGGTCGTCGTCGTGGAGGGTATAGCGCCGTGGCATGCCCCGGCGCACCGCCTCGGTCAGCTTGTCGCAAAAGATGCGGATCAGGATTTCCAGCAGCGTTTCGCGCTGCCAGTCGAGGTCGGTCATGCGTCCAGTCTGGATCTTCAGGTCGAGGGCCACCGCAAGCATGTGGACGAGGCGCTTGCGGATTTCGCGCGTCTCTTGCGCTGAGCCTTCCTTTTCGCCGACGTCGATCTTCGGCAGGATTTCCAGTGTGCAGCCCGGCACCGCCAGAACGCCAACCACCCCACGCGCCCGCAGATCATGGCGGCGATCCTCCAGAACGCCGCCGCCGCCGCGCCCGGCGAAGGAGGATGCCTTGGCCAGTGCCACAAGGCGCTGGGCCAGGGGCGGCGGAATGCATCCTTCCCCATCGCCATGGGGCAAAGTCTCCCATTCGCGAACGGAGTAGGCGGGCATCAGGCGGCGAACTCGGAGAAGTCGAACTGGTCTTTCACCCGCCAGCGCAGTCTTTCACCGCTGAAATCATCAGCGGCGATGCCGGGAGGCGCGGCCAGGCGGCGGGCTTCCAGAAACCGGGACGGGCCTTGCGGGCCATCGCCCAGAACGGCAGCCACCTTCGACCAATCCTCGTAGAAGTATTCGGACAGGAGGGGAATGACCTTGTGCCGCATGACGTCCTCGACGGCCCCAAGCGATGTGCAGCCAGTGAAATAGGCGTGCCCGATCTGGTGTTCGCGGTCGAAGAGATACTCGATGCGATCGTTGATCGTGGTCAGCAGTTTCTGCAGGTTGATCCCGCCGACATTCGGGGACAGGACCGCCGGGTTCGGCATCAATTCCTTGAAGGTGAACCGACGGCGCAGGGCGGTGTCCAGCAGCGCAATCGAGCGGTCGGCCGTGTTCATGGTGCCGATGATGTGCAAGTTCTGCGGCACGCCGAAGCGCTTCTTCGAATAGGGCAAGGTCAGCTGGATTTCGTCGCGCCTCCCGAGCCGCTTGTCCGGTTCCAGGAGCGTGATCAATTCCCCGAAAACCTTCGAGATATTGGCACGGTTGATCTCATCGATGATCAAGACGAAGGGTGTTTCGTCGCCAGGTTCTGACGCCCCGAGCGGAACTCCAGCGTTCAACAGCTGCTTAATGGCCGCAATATCCAGCCGGGCCTTGCTCAGAGAATAGATCGTATCGCGCGCGAATTCCGAGTCATGGATTTCCTGCCATGGCCGACCTTCAGGATCGGACCAGATCCAGTTCACCGCGCGCCGGTGATTGTAGCCGGTCGAGCGCTGCTGATATTCATAGGGCCCCGAAACAATCCCGATGGCCCTGAAGCGTGACTTGCCCTTCGAGACGATGAATAAGTCACCTTCCTGAACTTGATTGCGGAACATATGGAGCATCCGCGGCTCCTTCGGTTGAGAGCCAGGTTCGGTTTCCAGTCGACGCTCGATTTCCTCGAAGCTGTCGTACTTCGGATCAGTCCAATCGACGGAATTGAACCCGAACAGGGCAATGCCTGTTTCGAGGCTTTCCTCGAAGACCTGCTCACCGGATTTGTCGCTCATGCTTCCGAGCGACATCTGAAAGACATTGCGTCCCTCCAGCGAAATCGGCTCTCGGCCAGTGTTCGGCGTGGCCTGTGGCATGGCGCGCGCAAAGGCGCCTGTCCCTGCGCGCCGCGCGATACGCTGAAAAATTCCGGCAACAGGCTCCAGACGAAAGCCCGCGCCATTATCCGGAACTTCCTCTCCATCGACGCTGGGCCTCAGCCCCTCGACAAATTCCTCGTATGACATCGATTGGTGGAAGGTCACGAACTCGATCCGGCCCTCGGACATCAAGCGCCGGTATTCTGCCATCAACCGATATCGGTTCTCTTCGCCAAAGAGATCAGCGACAACAGCGTCGCCCAGACAGATGCGAACCGCCTCCCACGCTGTCTGGTAGGTCTTGCCGGTGCCGGGAGGTCCGTAGAGGATCAGGTTGGTGGTCGCAGTATGAACGGCGTGCGGCATGGGCTTGTCCTTCGCGGCCCCGTCCTGGGTCAGGACGAAGGTGTATTCGGTCGTGGTGCTGCGTTCCGGCCCGGACCGTGTAGGCGCCGGTACCGAGGCAAGCTTCTGGAACATCTCGCCTTCCAGCGCCTGGCAGACGTTCGCCCAGTTCTTCACAAGGCCCGCCATGTCATGCAGGTCTCCGGCGCGGATCGTAACCGCAGAAAGCCCGGCTTCCCGAGCAGGCTCGATGAAGTAGTTCAGGGCGACGAGCCGCGCGCGTTCCGCCCCGCGCATCAGATGGGTGTGTTGGTCGGGAAGCGGCAACGGCGTGTCATGCTGATCGACGATGACGTAGCCCGCGGCATGCAGCCTTGCAGCCGCATCCCCTGGTTGGCTCCACCCGCCATTGAATGTGCTCGCCGCCTTGCCCAGAAGGTATCCGACAATCGGTTTCGTCGGAAAGCGCTTGTCCTGGCGCGGGCGGGTCGACCGCACCCAAAATTCCTTTGGCTCTCCGAAGCTTGAGAACGCATCGGCATGGGCACCTGACGTGCGAAACTGGTCGTAGGCGTCCATCGCAGCCTCGATCCGGTCGCGAGAGAAGGCGTCATCCTCACCCCCTGCTCCCTTGCGAAGTATCCGGTATCCCAGAGCCTCAAGTCTGGCGAAGGATTGCGCCTCTCCGAAGCCGTTGAAGAACTCCTTCGCTGCGAGGGCGCAGCCATCGGGTAGATGCCCCAAGGCGGCTGCGACTGTCGCCTTCGCCGGATAGGACTGCTCCTTGCCACCATCGCTGACCCAGACTTGCGGGCTTGCAAAGCCACCGCCGGCGAGGAAGGCCTTAAGGCCCAACTGATCGCACTCCCGCATCGCGGCATCGACTTCCTTGCGGGTGAGGCGGTCGACCAATGCCTGGTGTTGTGCCTTGTCGGGCACATTGGACTGTTCGGTCAAGGGCAGAATCCGTCGTCGTCAATTCACCGTCTGGAACCACGGGCCGATGATGGCCGGAAGCAAGGAGGTGCGCAACTGCGAGTTGCCCGCCGCTGCCTGCGGCTGCGGGCTTATGCGTCCTGTTGCGGTTTTTCTGGTGTCGTGTTGATGTGGCGTTGATGTAGAGTGGGACGCCGATAACCCGACGGTTTACGTCAGGTTCTAACTTGCTGATATCTTGTGATTTTTTGGTTGCGGGGGCAGGATTTGAACCTGCGACCTTCAGGTTATGAGCCGCAACTCAGCCGACACCGCCATGTCAATCAAATCAGACACTTACACCGCATGCCCTTGAATTCATTGAATTACTGGCAGGAACTCGAAGGATACAACCGCGCTTCAACGGACGCGAGCGCGTTCAAATTGAATTCTCGGGTTGACCAGGCGTTGACAAGCGATCCTGATCATTCGCGAGGGACCATCGCTACAGCCCGAGAGCCGATCACGATGCGAAGTGCAGGGAGCGGTCTTAACGGCCTCTGGCTTTATGGGGGGCTGGTCGTGGTGAGCCTTCAAGGCGGGCCGGTGTAAGAACAGATGATCAGATCACCTTGGGGAGTGTCTCTGTCGCAGATGCAGAACAATCCCCAAGCAGATCACATTTTCTCTCTCAAAATCGCGAGCCAATATTGTCGAGCGCAGATTGGGCTTTGTCCCTTTGATATCCCGAAGGAAGCACGCCGACTCGCTTGCGGGCATAGTCTGCGAGCTGATTCAGCGCCGTGTCGATCAATACTTTGTGCCCGTCGCTCAATTGGTGACCCACCACGCTATAGGTTCGCAAAATCTCTGCAAGAGTCTCGAACGGATAGTGCTGCGGGTCGTTCTGGCGCAGGATCTTGCCAGTCAGTTCGATTGCTTCTTTGAAATCCCTGAATAGGTCGACCCCGATGCGGGTAGTTTTCTCCGCCCGCAACATCAAAAACTTTGCGCGCCGGTCGTCCAGTTGGCGACGGTCGAAAGTGTTTCCTGTGCGGCGTTCGAATTCGTTGGCTTCACCATATCCCTGTTCGAGAAGCTTCTCGGCGACGGGAAGTTCGCCTGCCGCACATTTAGCCATGTGCCATTGCAGCCAAAAAAGCGGCATTCGCCTGATTTGTTGCTCCTGCTTGTTGTGTTCGAAGAACCTGTCGATCTCACCCCTGTCGGTGACGACATCGGAAAGGATGGAAAACCGCATCATCTGATTGAACATGCGCTGTTCGAAAGGGTTGCGATAGGTTGCCGCGAGGTTCATTAACAGAGGAACGATAGCATCCACGATTTCGGCATCGTTGAACAGATTTTGCAGTATGTTCTGGGCCCCGATCGAGGGTACGGTCTGGATGATCTGACCGGTACGGCGCACGAGGCGGAAGGTGTCACTTCCGGCTCTAGCATTCAGCCGGTCGATGATGGCACCATAGTCCGTTTCCATCGCATTGCTGAGGAAGGAAACTGGTGCGTTCTCACCGATATGGGCGAAATAGAGCGCGATGATGATCGCTGCTCGCTCGGTCTGGCTGAGTGAAAGCTTATTGAATTCTTCACGATACCGATTTGTAACGTAGTCCGACCTAAGCAACCGCATCAGGAAATGCGGTAGACTTGCCTTGCAGGTGCTCTGGATGAAACGAAGCCGTGCACCGGGATCAAGGGCATGAAAATCACGCCACCCAGCGATCTGATCGGCGAGGTCGCTCAGAGCGCGTGCTTCGTTCTCGTTGAGACTGACGAGGGGTATTTTCCGGAAACTGCCGAAGCCTTCGAGCGATGCGAGGCCAATAGGGCTGGCGTCGACAGCCACGGCCCGGCTGGTGAGGATCAAAACGCCGTGCTGCCCATCAAACTGACGCGCGATGCTGGCAAGCCGGTCTACTGGCAGATCAAAGCAGTTCTCGATGATCAGTGCCGCGTTCGGGGCATGATGAAGAATGTCTGCGACCTCGTTCAGCACGCTCTCATAAGCTTGGCGCATCTGGTAGACCGGTCTGCCCCCCGACAGGCGATAGGCAAGATCGGTTGTGAGCAGGGTCTTGCCATCACAGGGATATCCCTCAAGAAGCACGATCCGGGCGTTACCTGCGATGGCAGCCAGTGTTCCCAGGATGGCGGTGCGCTGTATGTGGTACTCAGATACATCGTTGGACGCGTCCCGCGCGAGCTGCGAGGGTTCGACCTTTCCGTAGAGAAGCAGGTCTTCGATCTGGGCTTGCGTGGGAACCGTAGCCGCGGGATCCGGAGGTGTGTACTTCGCAAAACTGACGAGGCGTGGCTCTTTCGGTGCATCCTTCGCCAGAAGTCCTCTGATGATGGTGGCAAGTCCGGCCCGGCCGGTGAAGAGCGGCGTGCCGAGCCGCTTTTGAGCCGCGGTGACATCAGGGTCGGCCTGGGCCGTCGGGCGATTGATGAAGAAGGATTTCTCACGCAAGCCTGTCAGGTCATTGATCGCTTGGTTGAGGTGGAAATCGCCGGCATTGAAACCGACAAAAACCACGATCTGAGCCTGGTCGATGTCGCGTCGAAAGCGGTTGAACCACTTTTTCACGAAGGTGAGCTTCGCGTAGCTTTCGGCGCCGAGCACGCAGCTTTCACGAATGTTTTGTATGTCCCATTTCTGCACATAGCCGTGCAGATGGATGATCGGCAGATTTGGCGTTGCCGTGTCGGCTTGGTCCGTGTTGTTAAGAGCCTCGACCGATTTTTGCGCGGCATGTGCCGCAATCTCGAGCGCATTGTCATAATTTGTCGTGTAGACCGCTTGCCAAGGGTAGCGTAACAGATCGGCCATATCAGAAGTCACGTTGGAAACGGTGAAACGCTCTTTCAGGAGTCTCATCATGCCGTTGTCGGCAATCTTGTCCCACAGGGCATCCGTAGCGTTTTGCAGATCCTTGTATGGCGGCTTCTGACTGAGTTCGGAATTGAACAGATTGAGCAGTTGTGCGCCTGTGCCGAGCGTTTCATCTGGGTTAAAATTCAGACAATCCGCAGAAAATCCGGCACCGCAGAACAAGATACCACCGCCGTTGCGGGCTAGGTTGAGACGCCTTTGAAACTCATCAAATGAGTTGCTCTCCATGGGTTTGAACTCCTAAAGTAGCTTTCATTTGCGGTGAGGAGTGACAGCGTTTTGACTGCGTTCCTACGGTTGTATCATTCCTTATACAGGTCTGCGAACCACATTCAACGGACCCTCCAACCCGCCAGTTACCCCTCAGCCCATCTTTCAGTCCTCTTCCCAATCCTTCCAGCAAGCCATAGTGCGTCGGGCCGAAAAAGCTGAAGGATGCGTTCTTTCAGATTGGATGACCTGCTCCCCTTCCGCTGCTGCGTCCTGCAACTAGCCACGACCAGCAGCTTACCGCCGACAGCCCCGCCCCTACCCCTTCGGCGTCACATCCTTCATCCCTTTTTGCAGCAACAGCGCCACCTGTTCCGCGGTGAACTTGAACCCCTGGCCGTCCGGGATCCGCTCGGCTGACACCGGGTATTTCGGGCGGCGGGGGTCGATGCCGGTGATTCTGAACTGCTCGCGGCCGGTGCTGAACAGGCGACCGTAATCGGCAGGGGAAAGGCCGAAGGCCTCGGCAAGCGCCTCGAACCGCAGACGCTCGGGATCGAGGGCTGTGCCATCCGGCAGTGGGATCGAGACGCGGAAGCTAGCATCGAACCCCCAGCGCAGATCGACGCTGGTGATGTCGCGCGACTCGACCAACAGGCCATGACGGGCGGCGACGGCCTCGCAGGCCTTGAGCATCTCGACTTGAAGGCGCTGACACAGCACGGGCGTCAGGTTTCTCGGGGGCTTGGCGCTGGGCATGGCAGTTTCGGGATAGAGGCGTTCCGAGAGGATTACCTCATGCGCAGATCCCGATCAAACCATCGGCGAAGATGGTGGAGTGCGTCCGTCTTTTCCCAACCCCGCGCACTGGGCCAAGTCGCGTAACACCTTGTTTTTCCTTTCCGGAATTTTCCTCCGACATCCAATTCCACCTTCCGCCTGTATTCCGGTCCCGGCCCCGTGGTCCGACTTGATAGTGGCGCGGGTCTACGCCTGTGTCACAGGGCAAGGAGGCGTGATGGATGGTCAAGAGACTGAAACTGAATGAGAAAGCCCTGCGCGAGGCGGAACCGAAGCCCGGCGTCAGCTATCAGATCTTCGACACGGAGGTGATCGGCTTCGCCGCTCGGGTGCAGGCATCGGGCGCGCGCACGTTCACCATCGACTACCGGCATGCCGGGCGGCAGCGGCGGATGACCATCGGGCGGTGGCCGGAATGGAGCGTCACGGCCGCCCGCGAACGCGCCAAGGAACTGCGCCGCGCCATCGACGAGGGACAGGATCCTCTGGCGATGCGCGACGATTGGCGCGGGGCTCCACGCGTCACCGACATGATCGACCGCTACATCGCCGAGCATCTGCCGAAACTGGCCAAGACGAATGCGGGCGACCAGGTCTCGATGCTGAAGAAGATGGTGGAACCGGCCTGGGGCAACCGGCTGGTGACAGAGATCACCAAGTCCGACGTCGCGAAGTTCCTCGATTTCGTGGCCGAGGGGCGGCCTCGCCCCTGCAAGGCGAAGCCCAACAACCGGGCACGCAAGCTGCAGGGTCACAAGCCCACCCCGATCCGCGCCAACCGCATGGGCGAAGTGTTGCGCAAGATGTTCACGCTGGCGGTGGAGTGGGAATGGCGGACGGACAATCCCGCGCAGGGGTTCCATCGGCGGATCGAACATGCCCGCGAACGGTTCCTGTCGCCAGAGGAACTGACGCGGCTGGCGGCCGTGCTGGATGCCGCAGAGGATCAGCGCGCCGCGGCGATCATCCGCATGTGCATGCTGACCGGCGCCCGGGTGGGCGAGGTCCGGACGGCCCGGTTCGAACAGTTCAACCTCGACTATGCCATATGGTCGAAGCCCGCCTCGACCACCAAGCAGCGCAAGATCCACCGGGTGCCAATCTCGCAGGACGTCGCGGCCATCGTGCGGCTGCGCCAGCAGGCGGTGCCGAGCGGGAACCCGTGGCTGTTCCCCGGCGACACAGTCGGCCAGCCCGTGCGGGAAATCCGCCGCTTCTGGGCCAAGGTGCAGAAGGACGCCGGGCTGGCCGACGTTCGCATCCATGACCTGCGCCACACCTTTGCCTCGCTTCTGGTCAGCGGCGGCGCGTCGCTGGAAATGATCGGCAAGCTCTTGGGCCACAGCCAGATGCAGACGACCCAGCGCTACGCGCACCTGATGGATTCCCCCCTGCGGGCGGGCGTCGACACGGTGGCCAGCCTCCTGCGCCCGCGGCCGCGCCTTGTGCATGACGCGGCGCAGGATGGGACCGACCTGCCGAAATCGGCCTGACCGTCACGCGGCATCCTCGCCGCGCAGCCTGCGCCAGAGCGAGGACAGCCGCTTGCGGACGGTGCTCTCATCCGGCACCTCGCCCGACTTCGAGTTCTGGACGAACCAGTCCTGCACCAACGAAACCAGCGCGGTCTGGGTGTCGGGCACGCCCTTTTCGAACAGGAACCACGTCAGCCACGCATACATTGCGTCCCAATCGTAGCGCGGGCTGGCGCCGATGGTGGAAGCCGGGCGCCGCAGCAGATCCCGCTCCTCCTCGAAGGCTTGCAGCGTTCCGGAATCCAGCAGCAGGTCGGAGGACCGGACCAGCAAGCCTTCGGCCGGATCGGTGATCTTGAGCCAGGTCTTGCTGCCCAGCGGCATGACCCGCCTGAGCCGCGCCTGCTCGTCGCTCGGCCCCATCCGCCGGAACATCCCCATCAGTTCCGCCATCGGCACCTGAACCATCCCGGCCACCGTCTCGTCACCGCAGAGGACCGGAGGAATGCCCGCCACCACATGCAGATGCCCTGCCGCCGCCCAGCCCGCCACATCGGCCGGAGGGCAACCCCAGCGCACGGCGATTTCGTAGATCGAGAAGAATGCGACAGGCGGCAGAGGCATTGGGAAACTCCTTTCAGACATGCAGCATCCTTCGGCCAGGGCCGTCGGCATGCAGGTTACAAATGACCCGCCGTGCCGAGCACGTGGGCTGACTCAGGGGTCAGAGCATGTCGTCGAGGAAAACCGCCTGTATTCCGGAGGCACACCGTGACCGGCGTGCGCATCCGACTGCGTTCGTCTTTTCGATTCTTATGGACTGCTCAACGGCGAATCTACTCAGCTGATGGGCGAGTCTGCAACAGGTATCCCGTGCGCTTCGACCATCGTCGGCGGGTTTCTGTGGATATCGTCGAACGCCCGCGGAACGCGACCGGAACGACCCATTCCGGCAATTCCGCAGCCGGTAGAACCGTTGAATCCGTCCGTATGTCGGTCAGTCGCAGCGCCTTGAAGAGGGCGGTGACGCTGGCGCATGGATCGCCGCCCGGAACCGGCGCGAATGATGGTCGCGGAGGCATCTTCCTGCGGTGATCCTCGCTGGCCACGGTCGCGGCAAACCCAATGAAACAAGGGCCGGAATAGGGTGTCGGCCTTCAATTCCACCTTCCGCCTGTCTTCCGGTCCTCACGCTCTGCTTCGCTGAACCGACCCCCAACCAGAGGGGTGCCGCGCGAATGGAGCAACCGATGAAGGACATTCAGACCGATCTTGAAGAGGACATCCCCGACCTGCTGGCCGACTGGATCAGCCGCGAGCAGCTGGCCCGGGCGCTGGGCCTGACGGCCGACACGCTGTCCCGGTGGGAAGCCCGCCGCCAGGGGCCGCCCTGCACACGCATAGGTCGAAAGACCTTCTACCGCCGCGCCGCCATTCAGGAATGGATCCGCGCGCAGGAACAGGCCCATCCGGTGCGCAAGACGCGGGGGCGGTCATGACCATCCAGCCCCGCACATCCGCCTGGCCCGCTGACCGCGTGGCCGAGGCGCGTGCCGTCATCGCCGACGTCGCGCATCACAGCGATCTCCTCATCCGGCTCGCCTGCAATGTGCTTGTCCAGCATGGCGAGACCCCGGCCGAACGTGCCGATGCCCAGCGCCTGCTGGTGGTCGTCGATGCGCGGCGGGGGGTTGCACGTGCCCAGCGCGAGGATCAGGGGAGGGCCGCGCGATGATGCGCCGTGGCACGCCCGAGGCCGATCTTCAGCGCGCCGTCGTGCAGGCGCTCCGCATCGCCCTGCCCCGCACCACCATCATCCATCACTGCGCCAACGAGGTGACCGAGGCCGGGCCCCGCGGGGCCAAGCGCCAGGCGATCCTCGTCGGCATGGGCGTCCATGCCGGGTTCGCCGATCTGATGGTGCTCTGCGACGGCCGTGTGCTGTTCCTCGAGCTGAAAGCGCCGAAGGGGCGGCTGCGGCCGGAGCAGGAGGCGTTCCGCGATGCGGTGCAGGCGCAGGGTTTCGGCTGGGCGCTGGTGCGCAGCCTCGACGACGCGCTGGGCGCGCTGGCGGACCACGGCTTCACCTCGCGCATCGGCACTGCCCCGCGGAGGCCCGTGCCATGAGTCATGAGGCGACCAACTGGGCCATCAAGCAGCGCGGGTTGAAGCCCACGACGAAGATCGTGCTCTGGCACCTCTGCGACCGGTTCAACCCGGATTACGGCTGCTTTCCTTCGCAGGACCGGCTGGCGCATGACTGCGAGATCAGCCGGTCCACACTGAACGATCACCTTGGCCAGCTCGAGGCCGTGGGCTTGCTGCGGCGGGTGCCGCGGCTTGATCCTGTCACCAAGCGCCAGCTGCCCACCCGCTACATCCTGGGGTTCGAGCCGGGCTTCACACCTGTGGCTGTGGTGCCGTGTCCGGAAATCGGACACGGCGAAGGCGACGATGCGGAAATCGCTGAGATGGTCGAGGGTTCGCGCCTCGATGGTGCTGCCGACGCCCTGCCGTGTCCGGATTTCGGACACGGGGATGAGGCGAGTCCCGTGTCCGATTTTCCGGCCGAGCCGTGTCCGGAAAATGCCGAAAGCCGTGTCCGGATTTCGGACACTAACCCTGTAAGGGAACCACTAAGTAAACCAGTAAAGGAGGAGGAGGGCGCGCAGGCGCGCGAGACGATTTCCGATGAGGTTTTCGGGGACTTGCTCGCAGCACTCGGCCTTGACCCCGACGCCCTGCCCGGCTGGTGGCAAGGCTGGCCGCCCCGGCTGCACGTCCAGCGCTGGCGCGACGAACTGGGCCTGACCGAGGCGGAGATCATCGCCGCGGCCGAGGCCAGCCGCCGGGAGCATCCCGATCCTCCCGATGGGCCGAAGGCGCTGGACCGGGCGATGCAGCGCGCCGCCCAGCACAAGGTCGAGGATGCAGGCCGGGAGCGCCGGAAGCCCAAGACGGCCCCTGCCCCGGCTGCGAAGCCAATAACCGACCTCCCCGCCTTCTACGCCGATCTGGTCAACTCCGACCGCTATCTGCCGGTCAGTGCGATCAGCAACACGATGCGCGACGCGATGCTGGCCCGCGGGCTGGTCACGGCCCAGCGCCTGCGCGAGCGCGGGGTGCGGTGAATGGCATGGTGTCACGTCCCCGGCACGGATTGTCCCTCTGCGCAGGCGGCGGAGGCCTTGATCTGGGCCTCATGCTGGCCGAGCCCGGCTATCACACCCGCGCCTTCGTCGAATGGGAGGACTGGCCGCGCACCGTCCTCATCGCCGCCCAGCGCGCCGGGTACTTCGCCCCGGCCCCGATCTGGTCCGACCTGCGCAGCTTCGACGCCCGCCCTTTCCACGGCGCCTTCGATGCCGTCCTCGCAGGCTATCCCTGCCAACCCTTCAGCGCGGCCGGAAAGCGCGGCGGCGCCGAAGATCCCCGGCACCTGTGGCCCGACGTCGCCCGTGTCATCGGCGAATGCCGCCCTGCATGGGTATTCCTCGAAAATGTCGCTGGGCACGTCACCCTCGGCCTTGAAACCGTCCTGCGAGAGCTTTGGGGCTTGGGCTACACGCCTGCGGCGGGCCTGTTCTCGGCGGCAGAGGTCGGCGCGCCGCATGAACGGCTCCGCATCTTCATCCTGGCCCACACCGATGAGCCTGCATCCCGGCACCGGCAGTTACAACCCGGCCGGGAACAGCGACTTCACCCGAAAGGCCGAAGCGCTGGCGCTGGGCATCGCAAAAGTTCTGCCGAACCACTGGCCCACCCCGGCGGCCCAGAACTGGAAGGGATCGAGCGAGGCCAGCATCACCCGCACCGATGGCAAGTCCCGGATGGACCTGCTGCACTACCGGGCGGAGCAGGGCTTCACCCGCCCGGGCCCGGCGATCTCGCCCGATGGGCCGCGGTCCTTTCCGCACGCCCCGATCTCGCGCCCGCTCTGGGCTTCGATGATTGCCTCGCATGGGCGCGTCGTCTCGCGGCGGATCCTGAAGGGCCGGTCGCGACGGCGACTGAACCCGATCTTCGTCGGATGGCTGATGGGCTGGCCCATCG